>DAMCDT010000250.1:0-6110 GCA_032058265.1 Tannerellaceae bacterium | reverse complement strand
TGCTGACCGGTCAGAAGCTTTTGGTATTGAAGTAGATATCAAGAAGAAGCTTGATTTTATCAGCCTGAAAGATTTAAGCTTTGTATTTAATGGAGCTTATATACATAGCAAGGTCTATTTTGAAGAAGGCTCATTCGAACGGGACCGGCCGATGCAGGGGCAATCACCATACCTCATTAACACCGGACTTTTCTACCAATACGATAAAGCGGGTATTTCGGCTTCGATACTATATAACCGGATAGGAAAGCGGATTGAAACGGTTGGTATCCCCAAACAGAATCCGAATGATGATATACCGGATATTTATGAAATGCCGCGTAATTCATTAGATATTAGTTTCTCCAAGAGAATAGGAGAGCATGTGGAAATTAAGGGCGGTGTGAAAGACTTACTAAACTCCAAGATAGAGTACAAACAGTTCCTTGAATTAACGGAAACATCCGGATCGAAACGTGAAGTAGAACAATTAATTCGTAGTTATCGACCGGGGATTATCGTTAATCTGGGTGTTACATTGAAGTTTTAATTTGAGAATTATACTAACTAAATTAGTTTTATTATGAACAAGTTTTTATTAAAGGGAGTGGCGGCTATATATTGTATGACCACTTTATTTGTTACGGTTTCCTGTGATGATAATAATGATGATCCGGCAACTGTAAAAGTGACAAACGTACGTCTTGATAAGACGAATACGGAACTTAAACCTGACGGAACACTTACATTGGTAGCAACAGTAGAACCCGAAAATGCAAGCAATAAAAGTGTAAGTTGGGAATCTTCGGATGAATCGATTGCAACAGTAGATGATAAAGGAGTTGTTACTGCCAAAACGATAGGTGAAACAGTCATTACCGTAAAAACAGTAGATGGTAGTTTCACTGCTACATGTAATCTGGCAGTGAAAGAAGATGCTGTAGAAAGTAAAACTGTAGTTTTTGAAGGTGAAATTACCTCCGACACTACTTTACGTGCTGTGGATAGTAATACGTTAAAAGGATTTGTTTACATAACAGACGGTGTAACTCTGACTATCGAACCCGGTACGGTCATTAAAGGCGAAAAAGCTTCTATGGGTTCTCTAATAGTAGAGCGCGGTGGAAAGGTTATAGCTGAAGGATCGAAAGATAAACCTATTGTATTTACTTCCGACCAAGCAAAAGGTGCTCGCGCATACGGTGACTGGGGAGGAGTGATTCTTTGTGGTAAGGCTCCGACTAATAATACTTCTGAACCGCAGATAGAAGGTGGTCCGCGCACGAAATACGGCGGTGACGATCCAGGGGATAATTCCGGTATCCTGAAATATGTGCGTATTGAGTTTGCCGGATATCCGTTTGAACCTAACAAGGAAATCAACGGGCTTACATGCGGTGGGGTAGGAAGCGGAACAACACTTGAATATATACAGGTATCTTATTGCGGTGACGATTCTTACGAGTGGTTCGGAGGAACAGTAAACGCAAAACACCTGATTGCTTATAAAGGTTGGGACGATGAGTTTGATACGGATTACGGATTCCAGGGTAATTTGCAATTCTTATTAGGTATTCGTGACCCAAAACAAGCGGATACATCTAAATCAAATGGCTTCGAGTCCGATAACGATGCAGACGGTTCAAGCAATACTCCGCTGACAAAACCCGTTTTCTCGAATGTGACTTTGATCGGACCATTCTACGGAGAATCGAAAGGTAAAGCCGAAACAGATATTTTTTATGTTACCGAAGATGCTGCTAATGGCGCAAAAGGTGGTTCATTCCAGACTTCCATGCATATCCGCCGTAACTCTTCTTTGAATGTATATAACTCTGTCTTTACAGGTTGGCCTTATGGATTATTTCTTGATAAAGCCAATGCTGGTGCTGTTGTTAAGAATGTAATATTGGCTGGTATGTGGGAAGATTTCAAGGACGATACAAGCAAAGATTATTTTATGATGGAAGGTTTAAATAATAAACTTTTTGATTCAAGTAATGATATCATTGCTAAAGATGGAGATTATTCTTCAATAGTAAAAGAGAATATCGATGGTGCTGATTTCACAGATGCAGCTCTGAATAATTCTTTCTTCGAGAAAGTTACTTATAAAGGTGCATTCGACGGAACGAATGATTGGACTGAAGGCTGGGCGAATTTTGATCCTAACAATACAGATTATTAATACTTTGAAACAATCTCAGAGCACAAAAGACACATTGTTTTCGCAAGAAAACGGTGTCTTTCTGTGTTTTCGTGTTTTTATTAAACGACATACACAATGATTAATAAACTACTTTTAGCTTCTGCTCTTGCGGTAGGTTCAGGATTATTTGTACAGGCCCAAAACCTGATTCTTCACGACGGGCAATACTATACGGATAAAACACAAACGAAACTTTATACGGGTGAATATACCGAATACTTTGAAGACGGCATGCTCAAAATGGAACTTTATCTGAAAGACGGACGCCCTGAAGGCACCTATGTGGTATATTATCCCAATGGAAAGATAGCGGAAGTACGTGCTTATTATAAAGGTTTGTTCCATGGCGAATGGCGTACCTATAATGAAGATGGTACCCTGGTTGGCATCGCTTCATATAAAAACGGACTGAAAGACGGAGTTTGGCGTATATGGAACGACCAGGGAGTTATACGCTTTGAAATGTTCTATACTAAAGGCCGCAGGTCAGGTATCTGGCGCAACTGGGATGATGAAGGTAATTTATTGAACGAGCAGACATATTGAACTATTCGATTTTGTGATATATACGTGATTGTTCTGTAATAGAATTGTAACAATGAAAGATGATATTTGCAACGTTATTAAATGTTTATGGTTATGAAAAAAGTGACATTATGTATTTGTTTAATCTTAGCGATTGTAATGAACGTATATGCAGAAAATGAAAAAGATGGCAATTCGGAAAAAGAAAATATCGAAAATGTAACTGCCGCTTATTCACTAAAAGGAACTGTTTATGACCCCGTCAATAAAGAAACGGTTACCGGAGCGATCATAACAGTGGATGGAAAAAAATACTATTCCGATTTCTCAGGCAATTTTTCTGTTTCCGGTTTAAGCAAAGGAAAACATATTGTGTCTGTTGATTTTATATCTTACCAATCGCAAGTGTTAGAAATTGATTTGGATAATAATAGAGAACTGGCGATTGAAATTAAGCAATAATTTCAATCACCTTCCGAATCAAAATCGAATTCGAAGTCAAAGTCATCAGGTGCAGTAAACTGCTCTAACTCGCGGCGATCTTTCTTTGTAGGCCGTCCTAATCCTTTGGAGCGATTGACGAAACCTGATATTTTATTCATTTCCAATAGTTCATATTGATCGGGAGTTGTAACATTCTCCAGATATTCAGGAACCAACTTAGCCCCCATACGGCGCTCAGTTAATGCCAATACTTTAAAAGAATAAGTGATAGGAGGCTTCCGAACCTGTACTATATCTCCTACCTTGATTGTCCGTGATGACTTTACATTCATATTACTTATCATAACCCTTCCTTTTTTACAAGCTTCGGAAGCTATCGTACGGGTTTTAAAAATACGGGTTGCCCACATCCATTTATCTATTCTTACTTCTTCCATAATTATTTTAATTATTAATGGTTAATGATTAACGATTAATCTACCATCTGCTTACTACTAACTACTATCTACCAATTATTTATTATTAAACTGGTTCATGGTGATTTGAATACCTGCCAGACAAAAACTTTTTACTATTTCAATGGCTTGTTTAACTTTTTCGGGCATGATCTCCATTTCTTCCGGATCGAATTGGGATAATACAAAGCCAACCTGTCCTCCTCTGGGGAAATCATTTCCTATGCCGAAGCGTAAGCGACTGTATTCTTCTGTTCCTAAAACATCCTGAATGTTGCGTAGTCCGTTGTGACCGGCATGACTTCCTTTAGGCTTCAACCGTAACGTTCCGAAAGGCAAAGCTAAATCATCGACCACTACCAGCAAATTGTCAATGGGAATATCTTCTTTCTGTAACCAGTACCGGACCGCCAGTCCGCTAAGGTTCATGAAAGTGTTAGGCTTCAAAAGTATCAATTCTTTGTTTTTCAACCTAAACTTAGAGATAACTCCATACCGGGCTTCCGTGAACGGTGCGCCAACATCTTCCGATAGGGCATTTACCACCCTGAAGCCTATATTATGGCGGGTTCCCCAATATTTTGATTCGAAATTCCCTAATCCGGCAATCAAATATTTCATAACATATATGATGTAGAAAGGGAAGAGCATCTTGAAACACTCTTCCCTTTTTATATTGTATCTAAGTACTATTAGTTGTTTGAAGCGGCAGCGGCAGCGGCACCACGGGCAGCACGAGTTAATTTAACAGCGGCTACAACAGCATTCTTTGCATTTACCAAATCCAATTTATCGAATTGAAGAGATCCAACCTGAATTGTTTTTCCTAATCCTAAATTAGTAATATCAATTTCCAGCTTTTCAGGAATATCTTTGTAAAGTGCTTTTACTTTTAGCTTTCTCATTTCAAGGCTTAATTTACCCCCGGCTTTTACACCTTCAGAGTGTCCTTTAAGGGCTACAGGTACTTCAATAACGATTGGTTTATCTTCAAAAATTTCAAGGAAATCTATGTGAAGAACAGAATCATTGACAGGTTGAAATTGCATTTCTTTTACTATAGCCATTACTTTCTTGCTATCTTTCAAAGTTAATTCAACCAGAAATACTTCAGGAGTATACACCAAACTACGTACTGCATCTTTAGTAACTGTAAAATTAGTTACGATAAGAGCTTTGCCGTCTCCTGTTTCTACCAGTTTTTCACCTGCCTTTAATTTACCGTCATAAGGTAAAGTTACAGCTTCACTACCGTATAATACAGCAGGAATACTATCCTCTCTGCGAACGGCTTTTGAAGCCTTTTTTCCGACAACGTCCCTCGGAGTTCCTTCTAATTGAAATGTTTTCATTTTTTAATTTGTTTGTGTTACTCAAAATTAGTTTGCTTCCTAATTTCCCATCACACGATGCTGGGCTTAAAAAAGCGCTGCAAAGATATGATTATTATTTGTATTGGCAAAAAAGGTTTACCTGTTAAATAGGTGAAAACAACCTTTTTTTGTTATCACTTTATATAACGTAGTCTATTTCAAATTAGAGTAACCGCACCAAAATGCATTATCAGATTTTGTCGCGTCACCTTTCACCCCACCCTAATCATCAGGTTATTAGCGGTTGAGGGTGAAAGGACAGGTGAAAGGAAGATGATGGCAAAATGTTGACAGGATTTATTCTTTTTATTGCTCCGGACATGACGCTAAACAGAAAGATGTACCAATCGCAAAACAAAAAATAGGAGGACACTTGTCACATCCCTTCACCTTCCCTTCACCCTTAACGACTTAAAACCTGATGATTAGGGTGGGGTGAAAGGTGAAACTTGTTTTTTTATAATCAATATAGGATATCCCGGTCTTATTCTTAGAGGATTTTGATGCGGTTGCCCTAATTTCAAATAGGACGTTAGCAAATTAAAATAGGAAACTACCCAATTAATTTTGCTCGTTACCTATATGTTTCAGGACAAGACAAAAAGTGAAAACAAAAATCAAAAGTGAAAACAAAAAAAGGGTTGATATCACCTGTTTAATTGCTCACTTTCAGGGACATACAGGCAAAAGTGAAATCAAACCGCGAAAAACAAACATTTTTTGTAGCTATTTTTATCTTTTCTTTGTCAAAATTGAAAAAATTACCACAATGATTTGGTAAAGTTACCACCGTGATTTGTGAAAGTTATTACAATCTTTCAAACAAGTCATTACAATCTTTTGACTTTTACATGGCGGTGTTTTTAGAGTAGCTCGCGTTTATTGATTGGCCAAAAGCTTAAATCCTTTCCCATGAACATTTACAATTGAGACAGAATCATCATCACCTAATAAACGACGGAGCTTAGTTATGTAAACATCCATACTCCGTGCGTTATAATAGGAATCATTTTTCCAGACATTTCTCAAAACATCTTCCCGTTCCACCAGTAAATTCATATTTTTGCATAAATATTTCAACAGATCAGTTTCCTTAGTAGTGATCTTTTTGCATTGATCACCTAT
>DAMCDT010000249.1:0-6114 GCA_032058265.1 Tannerellaceae bacterium | reverse complement strand
TAAATATATTATATTACAACCATATAATAATAGAATAATCATTATTGGAAAACTTTTCAACAATATATAAAAATTAAATATCTATAAAATAGATGCTTGTATTTTTTTTTAAGAAAACTTCACGTTTAAAAATGTAAACAAAATATCCTAAAACTTTGTTTCAATTCAGAAGATTTTGTATCATTGTATCATTATTTAGCAATAATACAATTCTAATAAAGTTCTTTTTTTAATACTCTATTAATTACACATATCACTAAAAAAACTGATGAAACAAAAAGTTTACTCCTTCAATGACGCTTACAAAGCTGCGTTGGAATATTTCGACGGAGATGAATTAGCTGCTAAAGTTTGGGCTAATAAGTATGCTTTGAAAGATGCGCAAGGAAATATCTACGAACAATCCCCCGTAGATATGCACTGGCGGTTGGCAAATGAAATTGCACGTATCGAAAAGAAATACCAAAATCCTCTTTCGGCTCAAGAATTATTTGACCTGTTCGACCATTTTAAATACATTGTGCCTCAAGGGAGCCCGATGACCGGAATAGGAAATAATTTTCAGGTAGCATCATTGTCAAATTGTTTTGTTATTGGAGTAGACGGTTCTGCCGATTCATACGGGGCTATTATTCATATTGATGAAGAGCAGGTTCAGTTAATGAAACGTCGGGGTGGTGTAGGACACGATCTTTCTCACATAAGGCCTAAAGGATCGCCGGTAAAGAATTCGGCCTTAACTTCTACCGGTCTTGTTCCTTTCATGGAAAGATATTCGAACTCAACACGCGAAGTCGCTCAAGATGGTCGCCGTGGGGCACTTATGCTCAGCGTATCGATAAAGCATCCAGACTCGGAGTCTTTTATAGATGCAAAAATGGAACAAGGTAAAGTTACCGGTGCAAATGTTTCGGTAAGAATAGACGATGATTTCATGAATGCCGTTGTTAACGGAACACCTTATACTCAACAATATCCGATAAATTCCGATAATCCGGCTTTTGTAAAGGATATTGACGCTTCGATATTGTGGAAGAAAATAGTTCATAACGCATGGAAATCGGCTGAACCCGGCGTGCTGTTCTGGGATACAATACTTAAAGAATCTGTTCCTGATTGCTATGCCGATTTAGGTTTCAGAACAATATCTACAAATCCTTGCGGTGAGATTCCTCTATGCCCTTACGATAGTTGCCGCCTTTTGGCAATCAATTTGTATTCATATGTCATCAATCCGTTTACCGATGAAGCTTATTTCGATTTCGACCTGTTTAAAGAACATGTTCGTTTAGCACAACGTATTATGGATGATATTATTGATCTGGAAATGGAAAAGATTGATAAAATCCTGACTAAAATAGATGAAGATCCGGAGGCGGAAGAAGTTAAGCATACAGAAAGATATCTTTGGGAAAAAATCCGTAAAAAAACACTTCAAGGACGCCGTACAGGTGTAGGTATAACAGCTGAAGGTGATATGATTGCAGCAATGAACCTTCGTTATGGTACGGAAGAAGCTACGGCTTTTGCCGAAGAAGTACACCGTACATTGGCTTTGGAGGCTTATCGTTCTTCAGTTATAATGGCAAAAGAGCGCGGTGCATTTGAAATATTTGATATAAAAAGAGAAAAAAATAATCCATTTATAAACAGGCTGGCCGAACAAGATCCAAAACTTTACAAAGACATGGAAAAATACGGACGCCGGAACATCGCCTGTCTTACAATTGCTCCTACAGGAACGACAAGCTTGATGACTCAATCGACATCAGGAATTGAGCCCGTCTTTATGCCGGTTTACAAACGTCGCCGTAAAGTAAATCCGAACGATACGCAAATAAAAATAGATTTTGTGGATGAAAACGGAGATTCTTGGGAAGAATACATAGTATTCCATCATAAGTTTGTTACATGGATGGAAGCGAAAGGATATTCGACTACTAAAAAATACACCAATGAAGAGATAGATAATCTTGTATCGCAATCACCTTATTATAAAGCTACATCAAACGATGTTGACTGGCTTCAAAAAGTGAAAATGCAAGGGAGTATACAAAAATGGGTTGACCACTCTATCAGTGTGACTATCAATTTACCATCGGATGTTTCTGAAGATTTGGTGAATGATTTGTATGTAGAGGCATGGAAATGCGGATGTAAAGGTTGTACTGTTTATCGTGACGGATCAAGGGCAGGTGTTTTGATCTCGGTAGATGATAAGAAGAAGAAAAAGAAAGATGACGACTGTGATTGTTTCGAGCGTCCGACAATTATACCGTCACGCCCGAAAGCACTTGAAGCAGATGTTATCAGATTCCAAAATAATAAGGAAAAATGGATTGCATTTATAGGCTTGCTGGATGGACGTCCTTATGAAATATTTACAGGTATCGCTGACGATGAAGAAGGTTTGATGCTGCCTAAGCATGTTAATCACGGATTGATAATAAAGTCAGTAGATGAAGAGGGAAATAAGACATACGATTTTCAGTTTAAGAATAAGAGGGGATATAAAACTACTATCGAAGGATTGAATAGTCTATTTAATCCAGAATACTGGAATTATGCCAAGCTTATTTCGGGAGTATTAAGATATGCTATGCCGATAGATCAGGTAATAAAACTTGTTCAAGGGCTTTCGTTAGACAGTGAAACCATTAATACATGGAAAAATGGGGTTGAGCGTGCCTTGAAGAAATACTTACCTAACGGAGCAGAAGCAAAAGGTCAAAAATGTCCTGTATGTAGCCAGGAAACTCTTATATATCAGGAAGGATGTTTGAAGTGTACAAATTGCGGAGCATCCAAATGCGGGTGATTTATATATAGTTAAGCATATGAAAAAAGAGACGTATCTCATTGAGATATGTCTCTTTTTTTTATAAAATAAAGATGAAATAATAACAGCCCGATGAAATATTCATCGGGCTGTTAAATTACAGAATCAATAATTGATTTTATGTTATCTTACAATTACTTTCGCAACAGTTGAGCCAACTATAACAATATATACTCCGGCTTCAACGTCTACAGTTGTAATATTGTCTTTTACTAATGAAGAAATAATCCGTTTTCCGTCTACTGTATTTACGGAAATATTTTGATTTTCGGCACCTTCAATTTTTACACCTCCGCTAACTGCCGATATTTTGATTCCTGATAATGATTCATCAACAATTCCTACCGGAGAAGTAATAGAATAAACATTAGAAAAATATGACTCGCCAATATCATATACAGCTGTTACCTGATATTCAATAGTTGTTGATCTTTGCAGATTTTCGTCAGTATAACTTGTGCCTGATATTAGTTCCGAGTTTAATTTAACTCCATCTCTATAAACATTATATCCTAATAAAGTAAGAGCTTCAGAACCGTAAGCTATATCATCTAACATTAAACCGTATACGTCATCAGAAATATAACGAATGGCAAAATGTTTAGCTCCACTTGGTATGGCAAATGTAAATTCTTTCCATGTTGCATTAACCGATTCTTCACTTAATAGAGTAAAATCTTCAAGGTCTTTTCCTCCGTTTGAATATAATATCTGGAAAATTTCAGGAACATACCTCGAAGTCACCGCTTTAGCATAGAAAGATAGAGATGCGCCGCTTCCAAGTAATTCAGGAGAAATTAACCAGTCGTCATTAGCCTTTCCTCCATTGGTAGTAGGATCTGAACCCCAGGCTATCAAACATTGGTTTCCTGTATATGGCTGGTATGTTTCAGCCATTGCAATTTCCGGGTCGGCCTGCGAAGGATTATATACCTGATAAGCCATAACGCCATAAACATTCGGATATGCATTTTCCGCAGTTCCATTAGGAGCATAAGTTTCTCCACCATCGACATCCACAACAGTCCATGGACCTATATTATCTATAATAAAAGGAGTATATGTTTCGAAGCCATCCGTTACGATGCTACCTACATTCGAATATTCAGGTTCAGACCATGTCAATGTAACTTTTCCTTCTTCGTTAGAGCCGTTAAGGTTTGAAATTACAGGATAAGAAGGCATAGGAACACTTATTTGAAAAGCGCTGGTTTTATTATTTGTTGCATTTTGGTCGGCCGGATATTGAATTTCAGCATAGTATAATGATTGAGCTCCGGCATCATTTATTGTCGCACTTAAATCGAATTCTACCGAAATGCTTTCTTGCGAAGCAATATCTACTCCATTAATACTTAACAACTCCGCATCGTCTTTATATATCACAATGTTGTAATCGGCTGCAGCAACGTTATTGACTCCTTTATTAAGGATAGTTACCTGATATGTTTCCGTAGAATCAATTGCCAGTGATTTTGCGCCCGATACGGAAGCAGCTTGCAAATCGTAGTCATATTCGTTCTCTATCGTAATATTGTCAATAGCCATGTTCCATCCATAACCCGATATGCCTTTAAACGAAACGTTGATTTTATCTTTACCAACATATTTAGTTAGCGGGAATTGATATTTTGTCCATCCATCGTTGTTTTTATTTAACTGAATCAAGGCTCCTTCTAAATCTTCATAAGCTGTATCGTCGGCAGAAACTTCGACTTGCACCTTATCGTTATCGTTGGATCCGCCAGCTTTGTAATGGAAGAACCAGAAAGTCAATTTAGGATTGTCAAGTCCCTGAATGTCAATCATTGGTGACATGAAGCGCACAGATGCTCCGGCTTTTACATCAGTTGAATTAAACATTATGAACCCATTGTCGTCATCCTGAGGGTTAATATACATCGGATAACCGTAAGAAGAAGACAGAGACCATCTTGTCTTATCCTTATCCACTTCGCTCATAATTTCTTGTAACCAAGGCTTATATTCGGTCTTCTGATTCGAGAAGGATTCTTTAAACGGAGTTTTATAAGGTTTACCGAAAACCATATAATTCGACATTTCCGAAGCTCCGATGATAGTGTCGGTATAAGCTGCTACCATATAATATGTATATTTCTGTTCGTCTCCAAAAGCTCTCGGGTCGGTAAATGATGTTGTTTCGGAATATAAGAACCTGTTAAGGGTGTCGTTTCTTATGATAATGTATTTCATATTATCTATATCAACCAATCCTCCATTCTTTCCAACGTTTCCGGGAGCTGTCCATGTAAGTACAGCTTTACCGTTTTCATTCTTTAAAACCAAGTCTGTTACAGCTAATGGCACATCATATCCGACATACGCCGTATCAAGTGCAACAACCCCTTCGCCCAGTGTATTCGAAGCTACTATCTTGTAAATATTAAATCCGTTCACAGGGTTGGTGTCTGTCCAATTCAAAGCAGCTCCTATGGCAGGATTTGGAAATGAATATATAGGCGTATCCGAGCCGTTTCTGTAAATATCGATAATAGTTAAATCGGTTAATGGGTCTCCCACTGCAGTTAGAGCCGGTGCATTAAAAGTCACTTCCGCTGATAATGCTCCGTTTGCATCAGGTATTACTTGTAAGTTGGTTACTTTACCGGGAGCACCTTTTATTGTTACAATTTCAATTGATACATCATCTATACGAAGATAATCTTTGTTCTTTTCGCTATATACATGAAACCCGATGTAATATTCACCATCGGCAGTAACTTCTATTGTGTCGGAAAAAGTTTTAGTTGATGTATATCCTTCGTGTTTAGATAGAATTGTAAAAGGATCTTCCGGATCCGTTGTAGAAGAAATGGTTGTCTTGAAGTTTTCTTTCCTTGTAGAAGAGGTACTGGCTACAGATTTGTATTTTAGAAGATATACAATTCCGGTTTTTAGCTTGATAGCAGGTGAATACAACCAGTCGTCAGCATTTAACGAAGAACTATAGCTATATTTTGCCGCTTTATTGCTTGTGTCGTAAATCCAGGTTTTTGGGTCCTCATTTACATTAACAACTCTCCATATATCGAAGGCTTCCTGAGTGTCAAATGATTCGTAATAAGGAACTTCATATGGCCCGTCTTCGGCTATTGACTTAGTACTTTTCCGGGGAAAAGATTTTTCAGTTTGGGTTTGGTTTACTATCTCAATTGACGATTGAGATTCACTTTTCATTCTGTATTTTTGTGAAATATCCTTTGCATTTACGGTTGCAAACAAAGAAAATATCGCAAAAAAGAGTACAGACATGA
>DAMCDT010000248.1:0-6149 GCA_032058265.1 Tannerellaceae bacterium | reverse complement strand
ATGTAAAACCTCAGTAAAAACGTCAAATTTCCATACTTAATAAAGTACAATTTGAAATAATATTATACTCAACAGAAACTTTATACATGATTTATTAATAATATTAGTTTCATAATGATTTATTTTATAGTTATATGAGAGAATTATGGCATTAATTAGTTAATCACCATCAACAGTGACATCCAATAGTTTAATTTTATAGCAATTTTGAAAATGTTATAATAGTACTTTATTAAATGTTCATCATAACTTCCGTTATGGTAATTTATCGTTATTTAGATAGCTTCCCCGTTGTGTTTTAAATGAATAATTCCACACCCTTGCGTATTATTTACTACTTTTGTATTAAAATATGACTATATGGTCTTGAATTATATTTGGATAGCTTTCTTTTTGATTGCCTTTGTAGTCGCTGTTTGTAAATTAATTATTGGGGGAGATACTGAAATATTTACTGACATTATTAACGCCTCCTTCAATTCCGCAACTTCCGGATTTGAGATAGCACTCGGCCTAACCGGCACATTAACTCTATGGTTAGGCATTATGAAAATCGGGGAAAAAGGTGGATTAATACAGGCTTTTGCGCGTCTGTCTTCACCAGTATTCAGTAAATTATTTCCTGAAATACCTAAAAATCATCCGGTTACAGGATCTATATTTATGAATATATCGGCAAACTTACTAGGGTTGGATAATGCTGCTACACCGATGGGACTTAAAACAATGCAGCAATTGCAGGAATTAAATACAGACAAAGATAAGGCAAGTAATTCAATGATTATGTTTCTGTGTATCAATGCATCAGGACTTACTTTGATTCCGATAACAATTCTAATGTACAGAGTTAAATTCGGAGCAGAAAGCCCTTCAGATGTGTTTCTTCCGATCATGTTGGCAACATTGGCATCAACTTTAGTCGCTGTTTTAGCCGTGTGTTTTAAACAGCGAATTAACTTATTGCAAAGAAATCTCTTACTTTTCTTCGGTTGTTTAGTGATTTTCATTTTAGGCTTTGTCTGGTTCTTTAACTCTTTAGATCAAACCAGCTTATCAGTTTATTCAAAACTAATAGCTAACGGTTTATTATTCAGTATAATATGCGGTTTCATTCTGAGTGGGATCATTAAAAAAATCAATGTATATGACGCATTTATTGAAGGAGCAAAAGAAGGTTTCCAAACAGCTATAACCATTATACCGTACTTAGTCGCTATCCTTGTTGGTATAGGGGTCTTCCGAGCTTCCGGCGCAATGGATTTTATTGTAGATGGTATACGAACAGGTGTTGCCGCTATTGGATTGGATACGAAATTTGTACCGGGAATACCAACAATGCTTATGAAACCTTTGAGTGGAAGTGGAGCAAGGGGTATGATGCTGGATGCGATGGAAACGTATGGAGTCGATTCCTTCGTAGGAAGGCTTGTTGCAATAGTTCAAGGCTCTACTGATACAACATTTTACGTCGTTGCTCTCTATTATGGAAGTATAGGTATACGTAATACACGCTATACGGTTTCCTGTTCATTACTTGGTGATCTTGCCGGTGCAATAGCCGCTATTTTAGTAACCTATATGTTTTTTAGTTACACATAAATATTTAAAATGAGCATCACATATCACGTTGAAGAGACTGAATCTCCCCCAATAAAAAAACGAATCATCACTGACTGGATTAAAAAAATAGCGGCAAAATATAGCAAAAAAGTGGGTGAAATCGCATATATATTCTGTTCTGATGATAAAATTCTGGAAATTAATACCCAATTTTTGCAGCATGATTATTATACCGATATAATTACTTTCGACTATACCGAAGGTGAATACATATCAGGTGATATATTCATTAGTCTTGATACCGTAAGGAGTAATTCAGAAAAATTTAATACGAAATACTATGATGAGCTCCATCGAACCATCATACATGGTATTTTACATTTATGTGGAATCGATGATAAAGGTGAAGGAGCAAGAGAAATAATGGAAAAAAACGAAAATGAAGCATTAACGATTTTATCGATGATGAAAACTAGTTTGAAAGATGACATTTAATTATGATATAATAGTTGTTGGAGCAGGACATGCTGGCTGCGAAGCAGCCAATGCCGCCGCGAAATTAGGATCCAAAACCCTTCTTATCACTATGGACATGAATAAAATAGCTCAAATGAGTTGTAACCCTGCCATAGGAGGAATTGCAAAAGGACAAATTGTTCGTGAAATTGATGCTTTAGGCGGACAAATGGGAATCATAACCGATCAAACAGCAATCCAGTTCAGGATGTTGAATAGAAGTAAAGGGCCTGCGATGTGGAGTCCCCGCGCGCAAAGCGACCGTTGGCGTTTTATGGAAACATGGAGGAATCATTTGGAAAATCAGGAAAATCTCTTTATTTGGCAAGATACCGTAAGTGAATTAGTCATCGAAAATAATATTGTAACGGGTGTTAAAACATTCTTGGGAGTTATTTTTAATGCAAAGTGTGTGATACTTACAAATGGCACTTTTCTAAATGGATTACTTCATATCGGCAGGACACAAATCAAAGGAGGGCGCATATCTGAACCCAGTTCTAAAGGTATTACGGAACAATTAGTTTCCCTGGGTATAAGATCTGAACGTATGAAAACCGGGACTCCGGTACGTATCGATGGTCGAAGCGTGGACTTTAGTTTAATAACGGAACAACCGGGAGAGAATGATTTCCATAAGTTTTCTTATTTGGACACCGCTAGAAGATATTTAAAACAATTAAGTTGTTGGACGCTGTTTACAAATGAAGCATGCCATGATATTTTACGTAAAGGCTTACCTGATTCTCCATTATACAATGGACAAATTCAAAGTATCGGACCCCGGTATTGCCCAAGTATTGAAACTAAAATTGTAACTTTTGCAGATAAAACTCAGCACCAATTATTTCTTGAGCCAGAAGGCGAGAACACTCAGGAATATTACTTGAACGGTTTTTCGTCTTCATTACCGCTCAAAATTCAATTGTGCGCGTTACAAGCGATCCCCGCTTTTCGCAACATTCAAATATATCGTCCGGGGTATGCCATTGAATATGATTTTTTTGATCCGACGCAATTGCAACACAATCTTGAGACAAAGCAAATCAAGAACTTATTTTTTGCCGGACAAATAAATGGAACAACCGGTTATGAAGAAGCAGCAGGCCAGGGATTAATAGCAGGGATAAATACTCATATTAATTGTCATGGTGGAGAACCTTTCATATTAGGAAGGGATGAAGCTTATATCGGAGTACTAATTGACGACTTAGTAACAAAAGGTGTAGACGAACCATACAGGATGTTTACCTCTCGTGCGGAATATCGCATTATACTCAGACAAGATGATGCGGATATGAGATTAACAGAAAAATCATATAATCTTGGTTTAGCGGATAAAAATAGATATGATTTGCTTTTAGAGAAAAAAACATATCGTGATTCCATAATTAAATTCGTTGAGAATTATTCTATCAAACCCAGCCATATTAATAATTCTTTGGTCGAATTAGGAACTACTCCCCTCTCCCATGGTTGCAAACTCGTTGATTTAATAATGCGTCCTCAATTGTCTTTAAAAAGCTTATCGGATCATATCCCACAACTTAAAGTAGAATTAGCGAATGTGCCAAGCAATAGAAAAGAAGAAATTATAGAAGCCGCTGAGATTTTAATCAAATACAGTGGGTATATAAAACGCGAGCAAATTATCGCTGATAAAATAAATCGTTTGGAAAATATACACATAAAAGACAAATTTGATTATAGCAGCATACAATCCTTATCTACCGAAGCTCGACAAAAACTAACTAAAATAAATCCTGATACGATTGCACAGGCAAGTCGTATTCCAGGAATTTCGCCAAGCGACATAAACATTCTCTTGGTTCTATTAGGAAGATAGGCAAATGTTCCACGTGAAACATTATTTTTATGGATTCAGAAAACAAACAGAATATACCAAAAGAGTACAAGTCCTATTTATCAAATATCATTTCCGTGATTCCTGAGAAACCGGGATGTTATGAATATTTTGATAGTAAAGGTAAGATTATATATGTTGGCAAAGCAAAGAACTTAAAGAAACGTGTCTCCTCCTACTTCACAAAGTCTCACGATAATTTAAAGACAAATGTTCTAGTAAAACAAATACGGGATATTAAATATATCGTAGTAGACAACGAAGAGGATGCCTTCCATTTGGAAAATAGCCTTATCAAAGAATATCACCCCCGTTATAACGTGATGTTAAAAGACGATAAGACTTATCCTTCTATTGTTGTTAAGAATGAATACTTTTCAAGAGTCTTCCAAACAAGAAATATCATTAAAGACGGTTCTCAATATTACGGTCCATATTCTTCCGTCAAAACGGCGAGAGTGATGCTCCAAATGCTGAAGGAGCTTTATCCTATTCGTATATGCAAATATCCACTATCACCTCAAACAATTGCGCAAGGTCGCTATAAGGTTTGTTTGCAATATCATATTAAGAGGTGCAAAGGGCCATGCGAAGGTTTACAATCGCTTGAAGAATACCAACAAAATATTATACAAATTAGGGAAATACTGAAAGGGAATATCTCAAAAATCAGCCGATTATTGTACGACGAAATGCAGTGCTATGCCCAGAATTTACAATTTGAGCAAGCCCAAATCATAAAAGAGAAATACGAAATAATAGAGAACTACCGATCAAAATCAACAGTAGTTCCCCCCATGCTAACCAATATCGATGTGTTTTCATATACAGATAATGAGCAGTCCGCATACATTAATTATATGCATATAGGAAATGGGGCGATTGTCCAAGCTTATACATTTGAATACAAGAAGAAATTAGATGAGCCAAAAGAAGAACTTCTCGGATTGGGGATCATCGAAATGCGGACAAGATTTAAAAGTACTGCCAAAGAAATAATAATCCCTTTCTCACCTGATTTAAAGTTGTCTGATAATATTTCATTCCACATTCCACAAAGAGGAGATAAAAGAAAATTGCTTGAGCTTTCCGAACAGAATGTAAAACAATATAAACTTGATAAATTAAAGCAAGCAGAGAAAATGAATCCGGAGCAACGCACGACACGGATCATGACAACTATGCAAAAAGACCTTCACATGAAAGTCCTACCGATGCATATTGAATGTTTTGATAATTCAAATATACAAGGAACAAATCCTGTTGCAGCTTGTGTGGTATTTAAGAAAGGAAAGCCGTCTAAAAAAGATTATCGCCATTACCACATTAAGACGGTGGAAGGCCCGGACGACTTTGCATCAATGAAAGAAGTCGTAACCAGACGTTATACCCGTTTAATAGAGGAAAATGCAGAACTACCTCAATTGATAATAATAGACGGAGGGAAAGGACAATTAAATGCTGCGACTGAAATATTGAATAACTTAGGACTATTAGATAGAATAACTATAATAGGATTAGCGAAAAGGCTGGAAGAAATATTTTATCCAGGTGATCCAGTTCCATTGATATTGGATAAAACTTCCGAAACATTAAAAATAATTCAGCAATTAAGAGACGAAGCCCACCGTTTCGGCATTACTTTTCACCGTCAATTACGGAGTAAAAAACAAACAGTTTCAGAACTAGATCAGATAAAAGGGATCGGCGAGAAGACGAAAGTATTACTTTTGCGTCGGTTTAAAAGCGTAAAACGTATTAAAGAAGCTTCGTTCAAAGAATTAAAAGAACTAATAGGACAATCAAAAGCAACTATTATCCAAAACGGTTTTAAGAAATGAGAACAGTTATTCAGCGAGTCAAAAAAGCATCCGTAAATATTAACGGAGCAACTAAATCGCTCATAAATTCAGGGTTATTAATACTTTTAGGTATTGAAGACGCTGATAATCAAGATGATATTTTGTGGCTCACAAAGAAAATAATCAATTTAAGGATATTTGATGATGAAAGTGGCGTTATGAATCGTTCAATCTTAGATATTCAGGGAGATATTATGGTAGTAAGCCAGTTTACACTTCATGCCTCCACTAAAAAGGGCAACCGTCCTTCCTATATACGGGCATCTAAACCTGAAATAGCTATTCCTCTTTATAATGAATTTTGTGAGGAAATAAGTATTCAGCTAGGAAAAAAGGTTGAAACGGGT
>DAMCDT010000247.1:0-6150 GCA_032058265.1 Tannerellaceae bacterium | reverse complement strand
GTAGAGGAAGGGGAAGAGGGTTTTCGTGTTTTCATATTAGTAGTAAGTTTTATATACATTAATCGATTAACCAATCAAATAAATAAAAAATTAAATATCTTGATATTCAATCAGTTTAGCAGATAATTTACACATTATTAAATCAGTATCAGGTTCCTTTTTTGTTATCTGATCTACTAGAATATCAACTGATTTCCTTCCCATACCTGCTATGGGCTGCCGTATATATGGAATTGTTATATCCATAAAATCAAAAGCATCGCTTTTATCAAAACAAACCAATTGTATTTGTTTCTGGATTTCAACTCCCTTGTGCAATAATTCTTTTAT
This sequence comes from Tannerellaceae bacterium, assembly GCA_032058265.1. GTDB lineage: Bacteria > Bacteroidota > Bacteroidia > Bacteroidales > Tannerellaceae > DFXE01. Next base: position 5,820 of record DAMCDT010000247.1, on the reverse strand, counting down.
ACCAATGATAGAAATACTATTAGTGGTAAAAAAGATCCCATCAATCAGGTTTTCCTGAGAAAGTATTCTTTGAATACCATTGTTTATATCTTCCGTTATATTGGTATAATCGACCTCAAACAGGTATTCATCTTTATACAGGCCAGCCTTTGTCAATGCATCACAATAACCACTTTTCCGTTCGATTATATGTTGCAGATTGCTCTTATATACAAACAAACAAATATTTTTACATCCTTTACTTATTAATAATTTTGTAGCATCGTAAGAAGCCTTATAATTGTCAATAATTACATTATTAGTTTGTATGTGAGGGAAGTGCCGGTCAATCAAAACAAATGGTGTTTTATTTTCAACCAATTGCATAATATATTGATCTCCATGTTCTGTAGGTACAATTAAATATCCATCAACTTGTCGGCTTTTAAGGATATCTACCATTTTTCCCATTCTTACATCATCTTCGTTCGTATTGGCTATAATAACGGTATAGCCCAAGCTTTCAGCCTTTTCCTGTACATGCAAGGCTAATACACCAAAAAAAGGGTTAGAAATATCAGCAACGATTAATCCAATGGTATGGGTACGCCCTACTCTTAAACTTCTGGCTAAACCATTAGGCAGATAGTTCATCGATTTAGCAGTTTCACGTACTTTTGACGCTATTTCTTTACTAACCCGGCCTTCTACCGTTTTCCCGCTAAGGACTAAAGATACTGTAGCAGTAGAGATTCCCAGGCTTTCAGCTATATTCTTTATGGAAACTTTCTTCTTCAAAATTATGATTTCCCTTTTTAATACTTGCAAATATATTTAGTTAAACGTTTTAGTATATATAAATTTTAATGTTATGAAACACAAAATCAATATTTAACATTCATTTAACACAAGACAACAACATATTATCCAAGGATATTATCGTATGTAGAGTAATAAAGACCTAATCTATAATAGATTTCAAAAGACTAATAGTTGTGATGGGTAAGATGAAAAAATATTTTCCCCTAGGGGAAATCCAAATTAATAGTAGAGGAAATGTATATTTGATGCTTGTGAGACGATTTTCCGATAAGCTAATTAGATATAACAGACATCCACTTCTCAGCTTGTAGAGTATGACATTCTATTAATAACCCTCTTATTAAAAAAAAGTTATTTAAAGAACATTTTACTAGTCAAATCGATTATAACAAAAGGAGTATGCCATATTTCTAATAAATTTGAGTGATAAATTAATTAATTATATAAAGGTTATGGAAACAAATTTGTACAAATCAGTAAAAAATGCAGTAAAATACTGGTGGGTTTCTTTATTAATCGGTCTGCTGTCCATTATTCTTGGAATTTGGTGTATGACAACCCCGGATACAACGCTCGTTGCAATCAGCATTGTATTTGTCGTTGGATTTATCGTAAGTGGTATTTTTGAAATAATATTCGCTATTTCGAACAAGGATGTCATCGACGGATGGGGATGGACATTAGCAAGTGGTATTATAGATTTAGTATTAGGTATTATCCTCGTTACTTTACCTATACCTGTTATCGCCACGGTATTGATCTATTTTGTAGGTTTCTGGATAATGTTCCGTTCTATATGGGCTATCGGTACTGCCTTTGAACTGAAACAATACGGAGTAAAAGGTTGGGGATGGTTCCTGGCATTAGCTATAGCTGCCATGCTTTTCTCAATTGTCTTTATATTAAGCCCTGTAATTAGCGGAGCTTTCATTATTGCACTGGTATCCGTATCATTTTTGTTATATGGAGTATTCAGGATATATCTTGCCTTCAAGTATAAATCTTTGTATGATGATATGAAAAATTAAATCAGATATACAGAAATCTGTTATAAAAGAAAATAGTATGTAAAAGCCAGAAGAAATAAATATCTTTCCGGCTTTTATTTTATATATTATACTTTGAAAAAATAACGGTCGTCATTTACAAAAGTGATTATCATAACTTAAAAATTGGCTTACGTTATTTCTTACAATACTGATAAAGGAAATCCACATGTATAAAATAACCCAAAACGTTATCCTCATTAAGATGCCATTCCTACTTTTTTGATTTCGGCAAAAACATGAAAAATAAGGCAGAAAAAATAAAGAAATATTTCTACATTCCTAAATAAAGTGTGTACCTTTGCGCCCAAATTATCTAACATAATATTAAATATTTAATTTATTAACGACATGGACATTACACATATTGAGCATCTTGGTATTGCCGTAAAGAGTATTGAAGCTTGTTTACCTTATTACGAAGGTGTATTGGGATTGAAATGTTACAACATTGAAGTGGTGGAAGACCAAAAGGTTAAAACTGCTTTCTTCAAAGTAGGCCAAACTAAAATAGAACTACTGGAGCCAACCAGTGAAGACAGCACAATCGCTAAATTTATTGAAAAGAGAGGTGAAGGTATCCATCACATCGCTTTTGCAGTACCATCTGTACAGGAAGCTTTAGACGAAGCTTCTGCTAAGGGCATTCAACTGATCGACAAAGCTCCCCGTTGTGGTGCAGAAGGACTGGATATAGCATTCCTGCATCCTAAATCTACCTGTGGAGTCCTTACTGAACTCTGCATGGAAGGGAAAAATAAATAAAAAGTAGAATCATTTCTAACAACAAATCATAAATAACAATGAGTAACCAACTTGAAAAAGTAAAAGAACTTATCGCCCTTCGCGAAAAGGCACGCCTTGGTGGTGGAGAAAAGAGAATTGAAGCTCAGCACAACAAAGGTAAATACACTGCTCGCGAACGTATCGCTATGCTGCTTGATGAAGGAAGTTTTGAAGAATTCGACATGTTCATGCAGCATCGCAGTACCAACTTCGGTATCGAAAAAACTAAATTCTTAGGAGATGGTGTAGTAACCGGATATGGAACGATAGACGGACGTGTCGTTTACATTTATGCACAAGATTTCACTGTATTCGGTGGCGCTTTATCTGAAACTTTAGCTATGAAAATATGCAAAGTTATGGATCAAGCCATGAAGATGGGAGCTCCGGTTATCGGATTAAACGATTCGGGCGGTGCACGTATCCAGGAAGGTGTAAACGCATTGGCCGGATATGCTGAGATTTTCCAACGCAATATCCTCGCATCGGGGGTAGTTCCGCAAATATCAGGAATATTTGGCCCATGTGCCGGAGGGGCTGTTTATTCTCCTGCTTTAACTGACTTCAATATTATGACCCGTGGAACGAGCTATATGTTCCTTACCGGCCCGAAAGTTGTGAAAACCGTTACCGGAGAAGATGTTACGCAAGAACAATTAGGAGGTGCAAGCGTTCATACTACTAAATCAGGTGTTGCTCATTTTGCTGTTGATACAGAAGAAGAAGGATTTGAATTGATCCGTAAACTTCTCAGCTTCTTACCTCAAAACAACTTAGAAGAAACGCCATTGATAGTGTGCAAAGACCCTATCGATCGTTTGGATGATGTCTTAAATGAAATTATCCCTGATAGTCCTAATCAGGCTTATGATATGTATGAAGTTATAGGAACTATCGTCGATAATAACGAATTCCTAGAGGTTCATGCCGATTATGCTAAAAATATCATAGTTGGTTTTGCACGTTTCAACGGACAATCTGTGGGTATTGTGGCTAACCAACCTAAAATTATGGCTGGTTGTCTCGATAGTAACGCTTCACGCAAAGCCGGACGTTTCGTTCGCTTCTGTGATGCGTTCAATATTCCATTGGTTACGTTGGTTGATGTTCCCGGATTCCTCCCTGGAACAGGACAGGAATACAATGGTGTTATTCTTCATGGAGCTAAATTACTTTATGCTTATGGCGAAGCTACTGTTCCTAAAGTAACTGTTACTCTGCGCAAATCATACGGTGGGGCTTATTGTGTAATGAGTTCAAAACACTTACGCGGTGATATGAATTACGCATGGCCAACTGCCGAAATTGCTGTAATGGGACCAAGTGGTGCTGTTGAAGTTATCTTCGCTAAAGAAGTTGCTGCTTCTCCAGACCCTGCAAAAGTTACAGCAGAAAAAGAAGAAGAATACAGAAAGGCGTTTGCAAATCCATACAATGCAGCTCAATATGGTTATATTGATGATGTTATCGAACCGCGTAACACCCGTTTCCGCATAATTCGTGCTTTACAGCAGTTACAGACCAAGAAGCTGACCAACCCTGCTAAAAAACATGATAACTTACCTCTATAATCTTAAAAAGAGATAATGAATATGATAAGGAAAAAAATAGGGGTATTACTGTTGTTCATCATACTCTTCGGTGTAGGAGCACAAGCACAGCGTGTAACCTCGATGCGAATAAATGAAGTGCTGGTCATCAATGAAGATAATTTTGTTGACGATTATGGCAAACGGAGCGGATGGATCGAATTATACAATACCTCTGCAGGTAGTGTTGATATCCGCGGTTGTTACCTTACTAATGATAGGAACAATCCTACAATGTATCCAATTCCCAAAGGTGATGTTCTGACTAAAATAAGTCCGAGACAACATGTGCTTTTTTGGGCTGACGGGCAACCTTCAAGAGGTACTTTCCATGTAAATTTCAAGCTTGATCCAACAAAAGAAAACTATATCGCTCTTTATGATGCTGATGGAAAAACCTTAGTTGATGAAATTATTATTCCTGCTACCCAACGGGCAGATATTAGTTACGGACGTAAAATTGATGGAGAAGAAGAATGGACCTATTTAGAAAAGGTTACTCCAAGTACAAATAATTTAACATTAGATACTAATGAAAAAATAGATAATTTCAAATTAAACGATCCTATTGGTATTGGTATGACGGTTACTGCTATGGCTGTTGTATTTTGTGGATTGATTTTATTATATCTTATTTTTAAAGCAATCGGGAAAACAGCTGTATCTGCCAGTAAACGTCGGGCGCAAAAGGCTTCAGGAATTATCTCTTCTGAGAGTGGAGAAATATCCGGAGAAATCCTAGCCGCAATCAGTGCCGCCCTTTATGAGTTAGATGAAGATGTCCATGACTTTGAGAATACAGTTTTAACTATACAAAAAGTAAAACGTAATTATTCTCCATGGAGTTCTAAAATTTATAGTTTACGTGAAACCCCAAGAAAGTAATTATCTAAATATCAAAAAGTATGAAAAGTTTTAAATATACAATAAACGGCACTATATATAAGGTTCATATCAATTCTGTAATAGAAGATATTGCTGAAGTGGAAGTAAACGGAACACCTTATAAAGTAAAAATGGAAAAACCGGCAAAGAAACAGGTTGTTACCATTAAAAGACCAGCCCAGGCTCCTACAACGGCTTCAGGCGAACCTATAGTAGCACGTCAGACGACAACGACTACACAAGGAGCTGTTAAATCTCCACTTCCGGGTGTCATCTTAGAAGTAAAATGTAAAGTTGGTGATACTGTAAAAAGAGGACAAACAATTGTTGTACTGGAAGCTATGAAGATGGAGAACAGCATCAATGCCGACCGTGACGGAAAGATAATTGAAATTAAAGTAAACAAAGGGGATTCTGTTTTGGAAAATGCAGACCTCGTAGTAATCGGATAAGAATATGCAAGAAAGTTTTTTATCATTCCTTGGTGAGAACCTTCAGCTGTTCCTTACCTATACAGGAGTATATAATGCCACTCCCGGTCATTTAATAATGATTTTGATCGGTTTGCTATTTATATTCCTTGCAATCAGATATGAATTTGAACCTATGCTTCTTATACCTATCGGATTTGGTATTTTGATAGGAAATATTCCTTTCAAAGATGCCGGATTACAGGTTGGTATTTATGAGGAAGGTTCCGTACTCAATATCCT
>DAMCDT010000246.1:5893-6164 GCA_032058265.1 Tannerellaceae bacterium | reverse complement strand
TGGTGCAGGCAACTACTTCTCCCAATACACTTGCCGCCATACAAGCTGAAGAAGATGAAGATTATTTGGAATACCTCGAAACACAGTATGCAAGTTATATTTTAGCAGAAGAAATGGGTTTATACGAATAAAATGGATAAAAAATGAGGTTATTAGCATATTTTTGTAATATTTTTTGTATGAATAAAATATTTATTATTACATTTGTGTCGATTATGGTTTTATCCCCTTTGGCAATGAATGCTCAGGAACAGGATAAATCCCATAAAAA
>DAMCDT010000246.1:0-5883 GCA_032058265.1 Tannerellaceae bacterium | reverse complement strand
AATTTGACAAAGAATCGTTTCTTGTTAAGCGAAGTGCATACATAACCGCTGAACTTGGCCTTACTCCTGAAGAGGCCGCCGAATTTATTCCTTTGTGTGAGGAATTGCAGAAAAAGAAATTTGAAGCGGGGCAAAAATGCAGGAAACTTTCCAGAGAAATGAGATCGAAGAATAGTCCGACAGAGGCTGATTATTTACAGGCAATCGACGAATGTATCGGTGTCGGTATGAAAGAAGCGGAGTTGGAAAAAGAATATTACGAGAGATTCAAGAAAATTCTCTCAGCTGAGAAACTCTATAAATACAGAAATGCAGAATACAAATTTGCACGTGAGTTTATGAAGAGTTCGAAAGGGAAAAAATGAAAACAAAGATAGATAAGATATTATCATTATTTGTGTTTTTTGTTTAGATTTAGTTTTGGCGTTTAAGTTAAGGGAGGGGTGGCGACGTGATGTCGGTTCCCCTTTTGTTATTTAAAATAGTTCCCCTTCTTTATTTTAAATATTTATTTTTAATCTTAATAATCTTTCTGCTTAAAAACTTATTTTCTCCCGTTACAAATCGCTATCTTTGCGGCAAATTACAACGTTATTAAATTTATTAATGTATGGAAATTGTAAAAGTATTAGGCAGAGAGGTTTTAGACTCACGTGGTAATCCTACTGTGGAAGTAGATGTTTTATTGGCATCAGGTGCATTTGGCCGTGCAGCAGTTCCTTCAGGCGCTTCAACCGGTGAAAACGAAGCTATCGAATTACGTGACGGAGACAAAAAACGTTATGGTGGTAAAGGTGTTTTGAAAGCAGTTGAGAATGTAAATAAAGTGATTGCTCCCGCTATTGCAGGAATGAGCGCTTTGAATCAACGTGAACTTGACTATAAGTTACTTGAGTTAGACGGAACAAAAACAAAATCTAAATTAGGTGCTAACGCTATGTTGGGCGTTTCTTTGGCAGTAGCTAAAGCAGCAGCTAATTATCTTGATTTACCTCTTTATCGTTATATCGGCGGAACAAACGCATACGTAATGCCGGTTCCTATGATGAACATTATTAATGGTGGTTCTCACTCTGATGCTCCGATCGCATTTCAGGAATTCATGATCCGTCCGGTAGGTGCGAAGAGCTTCCGTGAAGGATTACGTATGGGTGCTGAAGTTTTCCATGCATTGAAGAAAGTATTACATGACCGTGGTTTAAGTACTGCAGTAGGTGACGAAGGCGGTTTTGCTCCTACGTTGGATGGTACGGAAGATGCCCTTAACTCTATTCTTTCTGCTGTTAAAGCTGCAGGATATGAGCCGGGTAAAGACGTAACTATCGCTTTAGATTGTGCTGCTTCAGAATTCTATGATAAAAAAGGAACATACGATTATACTAAATTCGAAGGAGATAAAGGAGCTAAACGTTCAGCGAAAGAACAAGTTGCTTATTTGTCTGAATTAGTTTCTAAATTCCCTATTGATTCTATTGAAGACGGTATGGACGAAAACGACTGGGAAGGCTGGAAGATGCTTACAGACGCAATCGGTTCAAAATGCCAGTTAGTTGGTGATGACTTGTTCGTTACTAACGTTGAATTCCTTAAGAAAGGTATTCAGACAGGATGTGCAAACTCAATCCTTATCAAAGTAAACCAGATCGGTACATTAACCGAAACATTGGATGCTATCGAAATGGCTCACCGTAATGGTTATACTTCTGTTACTTCTCACCGTTCAGGTGAAACTGAAGACGCAACCATTGCTGACATTGCTGTTGCAACCAACTCAGGTCAGATCAAAACAGGTTCATTAAGCCGTTCAGACCGTATGGCTAAGTATAACCAATTGCTTCGCATCGAAGAAGAATTGGGTAACCTGGCTGTTTATGGCTATGCAAAATTGAAATAAGCAGATAATCTTAACAAGATAAACTAAAAAAGAGGGTGATCGATCGGTCACTCTCTTTTTTTATGTATTAAAGTTATACTAGCTTTGTGTTATTCATACTAAACGAATAAGAAATAAATCGCGTAGCGATGATATATCATTAGCCAAGTGCGTAAGTGCCTGGTTATAGGCTACGCATCAGTTATTCACATTTTATTTTAGTATGAGTAATTCAGGCTAGAAACTGATAGAGAATAACATTTCAGCCTGAAAGTCACCATAATTAATTGGCTTTATCAGCCGAACTCCTGTTGTAAGCGGAAAGCTCATACGTATTACATTCCAATCAAAGATCAGGTCGGCGCCATACGAACTTTGATTTGTCCATCCTCCGTTGATTGGTTCTCCTTCATTCGTTGTGGCGTCAAAAAACAAGTTAGTCCGGATGCGGCGGATATATATCAATTGCCCGATACTGAAATCAGGGGATATAAGGCTGAAGGCATAGTCAGCTTTAAATGAAATCTGTTGGCGGGTTTGATATAAGTAGCTGTATCCGCGTGGAGTTTCCAGTAAACGTTTAGGGATATATATTCTTTTATTATCCAGATGTTGGTACTGGTAGCCAAAACGTAACATAAGCCCGTGATTGCGTATTAATCCGGGGAAATAAGTAGTAAGCCTTGCGGCATAAAGGCTACCATAATTCTCTGTATTGAAAGGCGTATACAGGTATTGCAGACGGAGTTGATATCCCCGCCGGGGTAAAATATCCCGTTTAGCCAACCTTCTATAGTTATAAATCCGTATCTCCGGCAGGATATATTGGAAATTCTTGAATTTGCGGTCACTTAGTTGCTGGTACTTATCGTTTGTAAGATAATACGTTACCGATGGTTGTATCCCACGAATATAATGGTTTGTAGTCAGGTTGAAAGGAAGGTAAACCTGTGCGGTGGCTTCCAGGTATGTCCGGTTACTTCTACCACCTATCGGACGGTCATGGCCATACTCATCTTTGCCCCATTGAAGTGTATAGGCTTTTCCGCCATAATCAACATCCAAATTGATGACAGGAAACCAACCCATATACGTAAACGCCAGTTTCCCGTGATGATGTCCTTTCCGGTAATACCATCCCGCTTGTCCGATAGCCGTATTCAATGAGTTTTGTGATAGAATCATGGCTCCCGGTTTGACGATTGTGCTCAGGTCGTCGGCCCCGGTATTCATCGCTTCGGATACATCATAATAAAAAGGCGCCCAGCTATGAATTTTGAAGGTATGCAGTGCTTTGTTGTAAGGCTTGGGATTAAAAGCAACCGAATCGAGTTCGACAGCATCTAAGTTGTATTGTTCCTGGTCGGCTAAAGTTTCAGCTAAAGGGAAGCGATAAGGATCGTTGAAATCAGCTTTTTCCGAAAGTAAACTGTCCAGTGGCAATGATGCGATCCGGTATCCTTTTGCCCGGTAATCGGAGTAGTATAATTTGTTTGTTTCGGATGAGATTGCCGGTTGGAACGATCCGAAGCGTGCGGAGGTCAGCCGAGATATTTCACCATTGGAAGGATCGAGTAAATAAATATTGTTTGTTCCGTTAAGTCCAGACTCAAAGTATAATTTACCGTCTTTCCATGCAGGCGATGAAATATTAGCAGACGTAGTTCCTAATAATTCACTCCATTCGGCTGATCGGGTATTTAGTTTGAGTATGTTAATTCCGTTATCACCTACAGCGACAGCGATTAATTCATCTTCTTCTCCGAAAGTCAATTCTTTGATAAAGGCATTATCAGGTACCTGGAAGTTAGTAATTTCCTTTCCTGTTTTCGTATCTATTAAAACAACCTGGTTTATTCCTTCGGGAGTAAAACGGGATGCAGCGGCTACATTACCATATTGATCGATCGATGGAGATAAATAACGTTGCCTGGGTGTAAATATCTTTATTCTGCCCCTCTCTAAATCATAATATTTCAATACCGAATAATTCTCATGAGTCCATCGCAGGCCTGAGACAATCTCGGTCCAGTAAATGCGGTTGTTGTTGAGTATCAACCGGCTATTGATTATACCCAGATAGGCTAAATGCTCCTCTTCTCCGTTGACGATTTTTACTAACGAATTGAGATCATGCAGCCCGGATTTAACTGCTACCACAGTTGAATCGTTCAGTTCCTGCGGATATTGATAAGAAGTGTATCGTTTAGTTACAGGAGAAAGATAATGAGGTGTTAACTTACCCGCATCCAATTCTTCCCATTCATCTTTTAAAAAAGAAAATGTTTGCTCGTACAGATTATCTATATTCGCTTTCGTATGGTGTTTGACTGCATTACCAAAGGGAGGAATCGCGAGAATATGGCTTACATAACGGCTGGTGATTCTGTCCCAGATATCAGCACCGTATTTATAGCGTGCGAATGAGGTAAGGTCGTATCCGAAAGCATAATAATCACCGGTATAATCTTTGTAAGAGCCTAAATACCATTTGTCGAACGAATAAAAGTTCTTTCCTTCGAACATTTGTGCGCGGTAGGGCATGTTGAATTCGGGAAGCCGTCCGCGGCCACCGTTTGACATCGCCGTTTCGACCCCGACAGCGTCTCCCTCCAAAAACCATTTAGGAAGAAAGAAGGAAGCAACTCCGGCAGATTGTTCACCGATCAGATAATATAACGGTTTGAAAAGGCCATGCATTACTTTACCTGTCTGATAAACATGTCGTGATTCGTGAACTGCCAAATGTTTATCCCAACTTACCGCATGGAGCTTCGATGAAGGAGTCGTAATCAGTTCCATACGTCGGGGAGCCCAGGCAACCATTCCATTCGATTGCATATTACCCGGATGCAGTACAACCGGGAATTTAGCTTTCATAGGTTTGCCCATTGTTTTCTGTAAATGAGGATAGACGTTCTCCAAATATAGAGCATAGCGGTATGCCATTGAATCGATACCCTGCGGATAGATCAGGTTATAATGCTCCAGCTTAACAATATTCCACTTATAACGAGCCGGATCAGATCCATAATTAAGGAACTGTGCCCGAACAGAAAGGGGCAGTAAGATAAGGACGGTTATCAGTAAAAAGTATCTTGTTTTTGACATCTATATTATTATCCGGAATTATAAGATGCAAAGCTAAAAAAATAAATTAGTTAAAGCTCTACAAAGTTATCTTTCTTTGTATCAATGATTATATTGATTATTTGCGTATACCATAACCATATCTTCCAACGAACGGTCGTAATAATTATCTCTTTTTTCCAATTCCAGTAAAAATAGACGGATGACTTTGCTTAATCGTGTGTCTTGATATTTACGATCAATATCAATAATGATTTCCAAGACAGCATTATGTATTTTTCCTGTCCGGTCGTAATCAAATGCAGAGGTATTAACTCCGTTACCGAAGAGCAATGGCCTGATATAATTCGTACATTCTGCCAGTAATCGACCGGCATGTACTGATTTCGGATATTTTGCGGCAAATAATTCCCTGCCAATAACATATTCAGCTAATAATTCCCTATCAATCAATAACTCTTCCGGGCCTTCAATTGGATAATCATCAACAATATAAAGTTTGAGCGCCTCACGGTAATCTTCTGTTACATACTTTTCGAACAGTTCATAATAAAAACCGTTGTATATATGTATATATTGATTATTTGATATGTAACTAATTAGTCCGGATTTTAAAGAATTCCAAAAATCAGGTACTTCATCCCAGTCATCATAAGAAAAGTTTAATTGCTCAGCGCAAGTGTAGAACTCATGATAACTAACATCCTTGAAAAATGCACCTACATTGTCATATAATTTGTTTGCTTCTTCAGGAGTTGCATGCGAGAGTAAAGCCGATAATTTATCTAAAGCTTCTTTTGCTTTATCATTCATATCGCTTAATAAGGGCTTTATCCGCTCAATATAATTGATATTCTCCATAAAACGGATTGTGCCATTAGATTCGATTTGATACCTTCTTTCGATAGATACAGGTTCAT
>DAMCDT010000245.1:0-6199 GCA_032058265.1 Tannerellaceae bacterium | reverse complement strand
AGAGGAATACCGCCCAAAATCAAATAAGAGCGGTATTTGCCCAGTTTAGGATTATGTTTATCTACAAATGCACCTACGATAGGATCCCAGATAACATCTACAATTCTGACGATAAGGAACATTACGCCTGCCGCTGCAGCTGAAATGCCGAATACATTGATGTAAAACAAAAGCAGGTACATCGATACTGTCTGATATATCAGGTTTTGGGCCAGGTCGCCCGAGCCGAATCCGATGCGTTGCAGCGCCGAGAGTTTATAAAAGCCTTTAGACTCGTTGAATTGTTGTGGATGTTGTTTCATAGTAGATTATATTACTATTATTTAGAAGCATTTCATTAATTAGCTAAAGTGCAAATCTAAATGTTTGTCCATAGGCGCCTTTAAGTATTTAGACAATTTATCTTCAATTTTGAACATATTAAAAAGAGCTTTCCATCTGGAATTTATTTTGTCTAAAACTAAAGTCTAATTGTTTAAAATTGGAGGGCGGTTAATTTTCCAATGGCCATCTTTGCTCCATGTTTTAGTTTAGAATATCAAACTGTTGACAATATTAAATTTAGTCTGTATGAAAACAAAATTGTTATTTCTATTAATTTTTTTTCTATCTGTATCTACAACATGGGCTCAGAATCGAAGTATTAATGGCCAAGTTGTTTCGGCAATTGACGGCGAGCCGATAATCGGAGCGTCAGTCTTAGTGAAAGGAACCACCAACGGTACCATTACCGACCTGGACGGTAATTTTAAACTCACGGCCAGTTCCAATGAAACATTAATCATTTCCTTTGTAGGATACGTACCACAGGAAATCGCCGTGGGTGGAAATACAACATTCTTTGTATCGTTGAAGGAAGACACCCAAATGCTCGATGATGTTGTAGTTATCGGTTATGGTACACAAAGGAAGGCCGACTTATCCTCGTCTATCGCCGTACTTGATACAAAAGAACTGGAAAAGGTTCCAGGTGGTTTAGCTGTCGGGCTTCAAAGTTCGGTAGCAGGGGTGCAAATGACCAATGGCCGTATCCGTGTTCGTGGTGTTGGTTCTATCAACAATACCGATCCACTTTACGTAGTAGATGGTATGATTGGCGGTGTAGTACCCGACGAAAGTAATATTGCCAGCATACAGGTATTGAAAGATGCCGCTTCCTGTGCTATCTACGGCGCGCGTGGTGCGAACGGTGTAATCATGATTACTACCAAAAGGGGTGCCAGTGGCGATGTGAAAATAAACTATGATGGTTATACAGGATGGAAGAATATGTCGCACGATGTAGAAATGCTGAACGGGCGGGAACTGGCCGAACTAATCAATGAAGAAATGTATAATGCCGACCCTAACCGTACGGATTATCTGGAAGCCTTATCTAATCCTGCCGCGATTGGCGAAGGTTACAATATGATGAATGAACTGAAGCGTACTGCCTTCTATCAAAAGCACAACCTTTCAGTAAGCGGAGGTTCTGACAAAGCCAATTTCCGTATCAATACGACTTATTCATCAGATCAACCGATCTTTATCCGTGAAGATTATAAAAATTACGGTATACAGTTTATTTCCGATTTCACAAAAGGAAATCTGAAAATGGGAGAAACTATTACGATCAATCGTAATCTTCATGATTGGAGTAATACTAAGATATTAGGGGCACAAAAATGGTCTTCTACTTGTCCTTTCTACGATGAAAATAGTGAAACAGGGTTTGCAGGTGCCGGTAATGGTACGGACTGCGGCAATCCATTGGCCGAATCCCATCTGAATTGGAATAAAGGAGAAGGTACGACTATTAACGGTAATGTGTGGGCAACATACGAATTTATTCCGGGTTTGAAATATAAGTTTAATATGGGTATAGACATGTATCGTTATATGGAACAGGCATATATTGCCGATTATACCATTCCCTATGAAACTCATTCACCGGACGAATATAAAATGTCAAGCACAAAGCGGAACCGTTTCTTGTATGAAAACACCTTATCTTATGACAAGATTTTCGGTAAACATAACCTGAGCGCTTTGATAGGTGTGACTTCCGAAGAAACGGAAGGCCTGGGTCATAATGGTGGCGCGCGAGCTATGCCGAGCCCTGACATTTTAATATTGGGTTCCACACAGGATAACGCCTCAAAAGTAGTTGGTTCTGATGTCAGCCGTTCTTCAATGTTCTCCTTGTTGGGACGTATAAATTATAGTTACGACAGCAAATATATGATGACATTCAATTTCCGTCGTGATGGTTCTTCCAATTTCAGTAAAAACAACCGCTATGGTAATTTCCCTTCTGTTTCTGCTGCATGGCGTATCAGCCAGGAGAGTTTTATGCAGGGATTATCATGGTTGACTGATTTAAAATTGCGTGGTAGCTGGGGTATGTTGGGTAATTCACTGATCGATCCTTACCAGTATCAAAGTACCGTAAACTTTGACGGTATGTGGTATTACCTGAATGACAGTAAGGTTACCGGAGCATTGCCGACTACTCCTGCCAACCCTGACGTGAAATGGGAAACGCAGTATTCTACCGATCTGGGACTTGACCTGACGGTATTCGACAACCGGTTGTCTTTTACAATGGATTATTACTATAAAAAGACAAAGGATATGTTAATTCAGGTTCCTATCTCATATACCGCCGGATACATGAATACCTTCCCTACATTAAATGCCGGTAGTATTGAAAACCGTGGTTTTGAGTTCGCTCTTACTTATCGCGACCGCATTGGTAACTGGGATTATTCTGTTTCCGGAAACCTGGCTACAGTTAAGAATAAGGTGTTGGATTTGGGTAGCAACAACGCTATTTTTGCCGCTAACAGTGTAACTAAGACAGCCGTAGGAAAGTCTATCGGTCAGTTCTGGGGTTACGTGACTGACGGTTTGTATAAAACACAGGCACAACTGGACGAAGACAAAGCTTTTGCCCCGAATGCGCAATTGGGCGATATACGTTTCAAAGACCTGAACAATGATAAAGAATTAACCGATGCAGATAAAGACTATATCGGTAATCCAATTCCGAAATTTACATACGGGTTAACTGCCGACGTAAGCTATAGAGCAACATTCGGTACGATCGATTTCGCTATGATCTGGCAAGGTTCACAAGGTAACGATATCTTTAACTACAGCCGGGTAGATAATGACGGTATGCATCATTATTATAACAATACAAAAGACGTTCTGAACCGTTATCGTGCCGAAGATATAACGTTTGTCAATCCCGTTTCAGGCATAACTACATTTTATCCCAAGAATACGGAAACAGATATACCTCGTGCCATTATAGGCGACCCGAATCAAAACCGTAAGCTGTCCGACCGTTATATTGAGGATGGTTCTTATCTACGGTTGAAAGCCATAACATTGGGATATACTTTCCCTAAACATTTATTGAACAAATTTTCTATCGAACATCTACGTATCTATGCAGGCGCCAAGAATCTGCTAACCTTTACTTCCTATAAAGGTTTTGACCCGGAAGTGGGCGATCAGGACACATCGAGCGGCAAAAACCTGACCAGAGGTGTAGACGGCATGAGCCTTTGGGATCCTACCTTCCCGAATACACGTGAGTTTTACGTAGGTTTACAGTTAACTTTTTAAATACAGATGAATATGACACCAAAAAATATTTTTTCTTTCATCATTGCACTTACAGCTATGATTAGTGGATGCATGCCCGATATGGACTTAAATAATCCGAAACAACTTTCGGTAGATACTTATTATACAACCGAGGCACAACTGGAAGCCGCTGTTATTCCCGCATACGAAGCCTTAATCGGCCAGAATCAGGGTGGCTATGCCCGGGCTGGGTATTATAACTTTTTAGCTCCTGGCGATGATTTCGATAGAACATTCAAATGGTCAAACTTATATCAGGATACATATACAACTCCCGCCAATGAAGCTTTATTGAAGGGTGCCTGGATGGATTTCTTCAACGGTGTATTTGCTGCAAATTTGGCTATTGAAAAAATAACCGGTTTTGAAGGAACGATCGACAGCAGTAAGAAAGACCGTTTGTTAGGTGAAGCCTATTTCCTTAGAGCATTAAATTATATGCATCTGGTTCAAATGTTCGGTGAAACGATTCCGTACTGGGATAAACCCTTGTCCGATGCGGCGGAATATTATCCTACTAATTCGGAGCCGGGACAAATTTATGCGTTGATTATTTCAGACTTTGCCCAAGCGGCGGAATTGTTACCGTTGAGAAGTGTACTTTATGCCGATGCTGCAAACAAAGGCCGTGCTACCAAAGGAGCCTCACAGGCTTATCTGGCGAAAGCCTATCTTTATCGTCCGATTCTGGAACGTGGCCAGGCTGCTGAATTTGGTAAGGCACAAATTGAATTGAAAAAAGTAATCGAGAGCGGAGAATATCAGTTAATGGATAATTTCCGTGAGAACTCTATGTGGGGTACAGACCATGAAAATAATGCCGAATCTGTTTTTGAAGTCCAGATGTTTAACGGTCCCGACTGGTTGGGAGGAGACAAATCGGACTCTTGGAGATGGCAAGAGATCGGTGTGCCCGATGGTACAGGAGGTGCATGGTGGAACCTGGCGCCGAACAAGCGTACATTTGACGAGTTTGAAGAAGGCGATCCGCGTAAGTTCATGACCCTTTGGTGTCCGGGTGGCGCTCATTATACGGAGTTGAACGGAAATGTAGCTGACTGGGACTATATGATCAGTAACCTGTCATCCGATAAGCACCTGTATGGAACCCGCAAAGAATGTCCTGACTATCAGATTGCAGATATAGATAATGAAATCAATACCCGTCTGTTACGCTATTCAGATGTATTGTTGATGTATGCCGAATGTTTGAGCGAAGCCGGTAATGACAACAAATCCATTACTGACAGAGAAGGTCCTAAATATTATATTCAACAGGTAAGAGACCGTGCCAATAAAGTAGTTCCTACCGAACAGCCACATCTTTGGTATCAAAGCGCTCCTGGTTACATCCCGAATGTAGACGATCTATTGGCCAGTGGCAAGGTGATTAATGGTATTCCGATGAATAGCATCAAGAATATCATCGTTCACGAACGCTATGTAGAACTATGTGGCGAATATGTCCGTTACTATGATTTGCTTCGTTGGGGAATGGCCGATGCCAAATGGCTAGAATCAATAAAGGCGCTGGGCTGGAGCGAAAAAGCAATGTATTATCCTTTCCCTGAAGAAGAATTAAGTAATAATCCCAATTTGAAAGGTAATGCTATGAATTGATTAGTTCGGGATTTAATCTTTTTGATTATTTTATGGGGCTGTCTCACAACGTTGAGATGGCCTCTATTTTTTATCATTTCACCCTTCACCCTCCTTCTATCCATTTGATTGTAAACCGTTAAGGGTGACAAGATAGATGAAAGGAAGATTATTGACAGGTTTTATTCTTTTATTGAAATCAGAATATGACAGGATACCGCTTGTGCCATCGTATTGGCACAGTTGTGCCATGCTGTTGGCATTAATGTGCCTTCCCGTTGGCACAACTGTGCCACGTAGGTGGCACAAACCGTCTCCTTCTCACATCCTTTCACCTTCCCTTCACCCTATTCCTTCACCATTCACGACTAATAACCTGAAGGTTAGGAGATGATGACAGGTGAAACGAGTTTTTTTATAATAGCTTATATACCTTGATTCAAGGCTCTCTCAATTCTATTTTGAGACAGCCTTTTTTCTTTTATTCCACATTTTTGCTATCTTTGTTTAAAACACAATCAATCAAACGACCCAATATCTGATATCCTTATTACTATATATGAAAACTACATTTTTGACATTACTACTATTGCTCTCAACCGTCAATCTTTTGGCATCCGATTTCAGATTCAACAATATAAGCGATATATTCAGCGTTCCTGTGCGGCAAATATTTTCCATTTGTAAAGACAACTACGGCTTTATCTGGGGTTCTTCCAAAACCTGTGTAATCAGAATTTCCGAGAACGATTGCAGAACATACAATTTGCCATATAATAGCAACGATAACTATTTCACCCGTATTACCAGTAACAGCCACCAACTGATACCTTACACAAACAACGGCCAATTCTTTATTTACAACGAACTTTACGACCGCTTTGACCCGCTGTTTGATATGCGCTACATCCTGAACAATGATTTTATTAACCTGTACAGAGCCGTTATATGCAATGACGAAAGT
>DAMCDT010000244.1:0-6239 GCA_032058265.1 Tannerellaceae bacterium | reverse complement strand
TTACTATATCTGGACTGTATGTCGGATAACGCATACAACTTCCATCGTCATGAAGGGTATCAGGTGGTTGCTTCAGGAGAAACATCGCCGGGTGAACCAGGCGAGGGGTGGTTTGATTTTGAGAATATTCACAGATGTAATGAGTTTTTGGCAAACGTAGAGAATGTAGAATTTACAGATGAAAGTCTTAAAAATCTATATAAAAGCGAGGTACGGTTCTTACGAGCATATTCATATTTTGTAAGGACGATGCATTATGGAGACTTTCCTCTTTTTACTGAAAATTTTGTGACTCCAGAGGAAGCCAAGGTTTCTCGTAATTCTAAAGATGAAGTTGAATCATTTATCATCAGCGAATTAAAAGATATAATCCCCTTATTACCGGAAAAAGAGCATATTACAGAAGATGGAAGAGTAGGTAAAGCTGCTGCACAAGCCTTGTTAATGCGTTTTTATTTATTCAAAGGTATGTATACTGAAGCTTTGGAAACTGCAAAATCAATAACAGGATATTCTCTTTTTCAAGAAGGGTACGAAAAATTATTCTTGATTGAAAATCAGATAAATGATGAAACAATACTATCTATACAGGCTGTTAAAACGCTTCATAATATGGACTTTACACCGCATTTGCCAAATAGCGCCGGAGGATGGTCGTCAGTTGTACCTACTCAACAATTAGTAGATGCTTATGAAATATCCGAGGGGTTAACTATAGAGGAAGCTAAAGCACAAGGAAAATACGACCCGGCAAATCCATACCTGAATCGAGATCCACGCTTAAGAGCAACAATCATTTATCCAGGACAGAACTGGAATGGTAAAATATACAATTCGGTTTTGGAAGGAAATGATGACTATCCGACAAAAGCAAATAATGCAACCAAAACAGGGTATAATTTTAAAAAATATTTTAATAATCTTGAACAATATGGTGGCGAATATTGGGATACCGGCAAAAATATAATATTATTCAGGTATGCAGAAGTACTCTTAACTATTGCCGAAGCCAAAATTGAACTTAATCTGATAGATGAAGAATTATATAATGCAATTGATCAGGTTAGAACCCGCGCAGGTATGCCTAAAGTAGACCGATTAAAATATAGTAATCAGCAATCTTTACGCGATCTGGTACGTCGTGAACGTCGTGTTGAATTTGCATATGAAGGTATGCGCCGTTATGATATTATCCGTTGGGATATTGCAAAAGATGTATTAAATGTACGATTAGTAGGTTGCAACCAAGGAACAATAACAGATGAAGTTGGAGATCCAGTTACTGGTGATGTAAATGTTAAATTAGATGGAGAACCTTTCTATGTAGAAATGCGCACATTTACAGATAAAAATTTATTATTACCGATTCCCATTGAAGATCTGGATAGTAATCCTGCATTAAAGCAGAACCCAGGATATTAAAATTTATAGTTTATTAAAAATAAAAAGGAGGTTTCCATCAAAGAAACACTCCTTTTTTATTTTGCACTAAAGAATGTATTTTTAAGATGATGAGTAAAAAACAGCTATATTTACTCACTAATATTTAATTATTTCTCACCATAAAATAATAAAAGATATCATGATTAAAAAGACGTTGTTGATATTGCTTACCGTAACACTGTTCATTTCTTGTTCCAGCGTTTCGAGCATGATTAATGCTGATTCGAATATCCGTAAGGTAGAGCTAGGTATGTCAAAAAAGAAAGTTATCGATATTATGGGTAAGTCATACCGGGCTGTCGGTGCTATTCATACTCCTGAAGGTGATGTGGAGATAATCGGTTATGAAAACGCTGAAGAAGGAATGTATAAAATGCACATCTTAAATGATAAGCTAGTACAATGGGAATACGAGAAGCCTCGTCCGTCACGAAAACACCATAACACTAATTAGTATTTTACTACATACTTTTCCTGCAATGGTTTGTTATTAAATAAAGTATGAACCAAAAAAGATTGTTATGAAAAGTATTGTATTATTACGTCATGGTGAAAGCACATGGAATAAGGAAAACCGTTTTACCGGATGGACAGACGTAGACCTGACGGAAAAAGGAGTGATCGAAGCCGCTAAAGCAGGGAGGCTTTTAAGGGAAAAAGGATATGTATTTGATATTGCTTATACATCTTATCTTAAGCGTGCGGTTAAAACATTAAATACCGTTTTAGACAAGATGGACCAGGATTGGATTCCAGTTGAAAAGAGCTGGAGACTAAATGAAAAGCACTATGGAAATTTGCAAGGATTAAATAAAAGTGAGACTGCTAAAAAGTATGGAAACGATCAGGTACTCATCTGGCGTAGAAGCTATGATATAGCGCCTTTACCTTTGGAAGAAGATGATCCACGTAATCCCCGAATGGATATTCGTTACAGGAATGTTCCCGATAGTGATCTGCCACGTACGGAATCACTAAAGGATACGGTCGAACGTATTCTCCCTTATTGGAAAGAAACCATCTTCCCTACTTTGCATACTGCTAATCAGATTTTGGTAACGGCTCATGGAAACAGTCTTCGAGGTATAATCAAATACCTTAAGAATATATCAGACAACGAAATTGTCCACCTGAATTTACCCACCGCAGTACCATACGTATTTGATTTCGACGATAATCTCAACTTAGTAAGTGACTATTTCCTAGGTGATCCGGAAGAAATCCAAAAACTAATGGATGAAGTTGCCAATCAGGGAAAGAGGAAGTAATGATTAATGTTTAACGATTAATGATTAATAATAAGTCAATAACAGTCTATTCTTCTATTAATCATTAAACATTAATCGTTAATCATTATAATCATAACGCTTGCCCTATATCATAAAGCAAATCATCCACAGGCTCTAACCCTACTGATAAACGGATGGTTTGCTGTTTTATATCCATGCTTTTGCGCTGTTCATCTGTAAATGTTCCGTAGATGGTACTGGCAGGGTGAATGATTAACGATTTGTTATCAAATAAGTTTGTTGCCCGGCGGATCAGTTTTAAACGGTTTAGGAATTGGAAACATGCTTCACGCGATATTAAATCGAAAGTAAGCATCGCGCCGGGATATGAACCGAATTGTGCTTCACTAATAGCATGGAATGGATTTTCTTTTAATCCGGTATAATTAACGGAGATTATAGCTTCCATTAATTGCAGTTGCTTTGCCAGTTCTAAACAGGTAGAAGCCTGGCGTTCAAAACGTAATGATAAGGTTTCTAATCCTAATGTCTGCATGTAAGCTGCCTGAGGTGTCATATATGCACCTAGGTTTCGATGAATTTCTTTCCGTAAACGGGAAGAGAAAGCTTGGTTGCCTGTTTGGTCATACCATTTCTTCAAAACAGTTGATCCTGACCAGTCAAAAGTACCATGATCGATGATTAAGCCACCGAGGCTGGTAGCTCCCCCCGAAATATATTTCGTACTGGATACTATTTCAATATTTACTCCAAAATCTTTTGCCTTGAATACCGAAAAAGGAACAATCGTAGTGTCCGCTACTAAAGGCACACCCGCACTAGAAGCAAGTTCAGATAATGCTTTCAAATCGGCTACTTCCAACTGCGGATTGGTTATTATCTCCAGGAAAAGGGCACATGTTCGATCATCTATATTTTTACGAACTTCCTCAACATTCGTTAAGTCGCAAAACCGCACCTCAATGCCAAATGCGGTAAAAGTATTCAGAAACATTGAATATGTATTGCCGAATAAATGAGGTGATGTAACAATATTCGAACCGGAATATGCTATAGTCATTAAAGTATTATGAATAGCAGCCATCCCTGAATTAAGAGAGGTAACGCTAATTGCATTTGTAATAGAGCGCACCCTGTCTTCAAAATGTTGTACAGTCGGATTAGTTATTCTTGAATAAAAGTGATCCTTTGTTCTGCCACAAAAGGCTTCCTCCATTGCTTCTGCTGTTTCGAATTCACAAGCCACAGAATTGTACAGAGGCATGGATAATGCATGATGTGCATCTGCCTTTTCATAAGGAGTATGAAGGATTCGGGATTCAAAACTTTTCTCTTTGTATGGGGTTGATTGATCATTCATTTTATTTATTATTTGAATACTTTACAGCCTACAAAAGTATAACACATTTCCCTTTAATTATATAATTCCTAAAATTATTCAGGGCAACCGCATCAAAAACCTGTAATCCTTCATTTGTGCCACCGGCATGGCATTGTTGTGCCATGCCGGTGGCATTACTGTGCCTTCACGTTGGCACAACTGTGCCAATACTATGGCATAAACGGCCAGTAACGACTCTCTTTTAGCATCATGATGCATTTTGATGCGGTTGCCCTGAAAATTATTTACTGTATATTGCTTTATAATAATATTGTGCTACCTTTGCGCCGAAATAAATTTTTGATATGAGAGGAAGGCTTTACACCTTCCCGTGTGCTTGCTAAACCACGTAAAAAACAAGAAATTATGCAAAAGGCAGTTACTGTTCCTTTTATGCTACTGGGTATTTTATTTAATGTCTGCCTGGTGGCTTCCAACCTTTTAGAAGCAAAAGTTATTCAAGTGTTTGGTATTACGGCTACCGCCGGATTACTGGTCTTTCCTATTTCGTATATTATCAATGACTGTATTGCCGAGGTGTGGGGATTTAAGAAAGCCCGGTTGATAATATGGAGTGGGTTTGCTTCCAATTTCCTCGTTATAGGATTTGCACAAATAGCGGTCTGGTTACCCGCAGCACCTTATTGGGAAGGTGAGGAAGGATTCAACTTTGTTTTTGGTATGGCTCCCCGTATTGCTGTGGCCAGCCTGATTGCTTTTCTAATAGGATCGTTCCTGAATGCCTACATTATGAGTAAAATGAAGGTGGCATCAAACGGGAAAAACTTTTCCCTCCGGGCTATTGTATCTACCTTGGTTGGCGAAAGCGCCGATTCATTGATTTTCTTTCCGATCGCTTTCTGGGGATTAGTACCGCCCCGGGAGTTATTAATATTGATTGGAACGCAAGCTGTATTGAAGTCCTTATATGAAGTTATTATCCTCCCTGTTACCATAAGAGTGGTTAAATATATCAAGAAGATAGATGGGAATGATGTCTTCGATACTAATACATCCTTTAATCCATTGAAAATAAAAGATATCTAGCATATAGTAATCTGAAAATTTATTAAACGGAATACAAATTTCATGAAAATTATACCAATTCATATTTGGTATATTATATTTGTATTACCCCTTTGTTAAAATAAGGATCTAAATATACCTCATTATGAAATTGAAGAATATATTCTACTTGTTCCTTGCCTTTACCGCTATTTCCTTTTTTAATTCATGTAATGATGAGAATGATCCTCTGATTAGATCGTCTGTTTCCACCATTGAAATGGAAGGAGAAGGAGGAGAAACCATTGTATCCCTTGAAAATGAAAACTGGATTATCGCTGGTGTAATAAATAAAAACGGAGATGTTAATTTGTTTGGTAAAATATATTCAACTGATGGCGAAATGATAAAAGAAAATACTCCCCTTAAATTAGATGGATTAGGCAAACTCGAATCTGCATGGAGTGATAAAGGTTTCGTTATTGAACGTGAAGATGCTTCTTCATTTAAATTGATAGTTAAAGAAAATTATACAGAAGAAGCGTTTAATTTTGCTGTTGTTTTGCAATCTGGAGAAGAATTAAAAGAAATATTTGTAAAGCAAAAGGAATCCGAAGTTTATTTATTTGACAAAATTGAATACACCATACAGAAAGGAGATGGCGATTCACTTTACTGGACCAGACAATCAAACCACAGGTTTTTAAATATATCGTCTCCTTCCGAGATATCCATTTCTCCATATAGTGGTATAGATATTGTCAGTATATCTTACTTTGTAAGTGATAATTACAATGCTTTTAACTTACTAAAGGATGGTTCTGTATTGGTAGAGATTCCATCCGATATATCTGATGACCGTGTTTACTTAAACGGAGAAAGAAGGACGTATAGCAATGAAGTAATAAGAAAGCCTCATGAATTTGATACTATGATCACAGTTCAAATACCTGCCGGCGATTCAGAATTTTACAATTATGTAGAATTCTATGCACGGAAAGTATCCTACTTTTTGACTTTAACAAATAAAAGAACGGAGAAGAAAAAAGTCATTGAAGGTAAATGGATTGAAACGGCCCCTACTGGTAATTATGAAATTAAGTGGGTATCACCGACAAAACCGGAGGAATGACCTTTCGATTGGTATCCCTCACGGTTCT
>DAMCDT010000243.1:0-6252 GCA_032058265.1 Tannerellaceae bacterium | reverse complement strand
ATATGTCGGCAGGTCTATCTCTTCACCC
The DNA here is from genome assembly GCA_032058265.1 of Tannerellaceae bacterium. Lineage (GTDB taxonomy): Bacteria > Bacteroidota > Bacteroidia > Bacteroidales > Tannerellaceae > DFXE01. Next base: position 6,224 of record DAMCDT010000243.1, on the reverse strand, counting down.
TTTAACAGCTTACCCATATCATCGTTGAAGTAAGGAAGGTCTAGGGCATACAGTGATTCAAAATCATACTCGCCGTTCTCTTCTTTTGGAGTATCGACGCGGTTAAGGAAGTAATCGTCCAATGATATGCTGACCGGATGAAGCAGGTGAGTAATCAACTGGATACCTAAACGCTGTGTAAAGGTTGTCTTCCCGGATGACGAAGGCCCTGAAATAAGTACGATGCGGACACCGTCGTTATACCTTCCGGCAATTTGTTCTGCTATCTTGGCTATTTGCTTTTCCTGCATGGCTTCCGATACCATTATAACTTCGGAAGCGTGCCCGGTTTGTATGGCCCTGTTCAGGTCGCTTACATTATCAAGCTCCAGTGTCCGTTGAAGTGTAAGATGTTCTTTAAACACTTCAAACATCTTATCCTGGCAAATGACCGGTTCCAGTTCCAACGGGTTCTGCTTATTCGGTACACGCAACAGTATGCCGTCGTAATAAGGAACAATATCAAATATATGTATATAGCCGGTCGAAGGAGTCAGGCAACCATAAAAGAAGTTTATATAACCGTCCAGGTCGTAATACGATGTATAGGTCATACCCGCGCTTTCAATAAGGCGTGCTTTGTCTTCCATCCCTCTTTCCCTGAATAATACCATAGCCTCTTCCGTACGTATACTTTTATGTACGAAAGGAATGTCGGCATCGATTATCTCCTGCATGCGTTTTTTTATCTTATCGATCGTTTCCTGTTGCAGGTTCTTTCCATTATGTATCACACAATAGTAACCTTTTGAAACGGAGTGTTCCAGGTTCAGAGTGGCAGAAGGAAGTATATCGTTCACCGCCTTAGCTAATATATGGCACAATGAACGGACATACGCGCGTAGGCCGGATTGTATAGTACAATCAAGGAATTCTACATCCTTAGGTTGCCAGCAACGATAGGTAAGCCCTTGTGTCTTATTATTGACCAACGCATTCATTGGTTTGTACCGGAGAGGGGAGCCTGCAGCTTTATAAATTTCCAATAAAGAGGCTCCGGTTTTTACTTCGATATATTGGTTTGTATTTTTACAATAAATAGTGATATTTTCTGACATATTATTGGGAATATTATTTGTAGTTTATGGGTTATTATTTGTAGTTTTGCGGATAAAAGTAAGAATATAAATCGGATAACATTATCCACACAACTATTTTTAAATGGATTATTCTTTTTTTGACTTTCTGACCCTTGTCGGTTCATTGGGTATGTTCCTGTACGGAATGAAAATAATGAGTGAGGGCTTGCAGAAAGTTGCGGGGGACAAACTACGCGGCATTCTCTCCGTAATGACCACTAACCGTTTTACTGGTGTATTAACCGGAGTCTTAATCACTGCACTTATTCAATCGTCGAGCGCCACTACCGTAATGGTAGTTAGTTTTGTAAACGCCGGACTCCTTTCTTTGACTCAATCCATTGGGGTAATAATGGGGGCAAACGTAGGAACAACAGTCACGGCCTGGGTTATTTCCATATTTGGTTTTAAAGTTGATATCAGTGTTTTTGCACTACCATTGATCGGTATTTGTATACCCTTGATATTTTCAAGTAAAAGTAAACGCAAGTCCTGGGGCGAATTTGGAATGGGATTTGCGTTTTTGTTTATGGGGCTTTCTTTCCTGAAGTCTTCTGTCCCTGATCTTCAAAGCAATCCGGAAATTCTGGCTTTCCTTCAGAATTATACAACGATGGGGTACGGATCTTTATTATTATTCCTCCTGATCGGAACAGTACTTACAGTAATTGTACAATCATCCAGCGCTACGGTTGCTATCACCTTAATTATGTGTACGCAAGGCTGGATACCTTTTGAAATGGCAGCAGCTATGGTATTAGGTGAAAATATTGGGACAACTATAACAGCCAACGTAGCTGCTATTTCAGCCAATGTATCTGCAAAACGTGCAGCTTTAGCGCACCTTATGTTTAATGTGTTTGGGGTTATATGGGTAATGATTTTATTTTATCCGTTCATACACATGATTACCTGGATTGTAAATAAATTGGGGACGGGTGATCCAAATGCAATGTATGGTTTCCTTTCTACACTTGATCCGGGAACAATTAAGCAAATAACTTCCAATCAAACGCTCACTGATCCGCATCTTATTGCATTACAGAAGCAATTGGTCTCTTTACAGGTATCTGTTTCGTATGGACTTTCATTGTTCCATACTATGTTTAATATTGCCAACGTATGTATAATGATCTGGTTCGTGAAGTTCTACGTATATGTATGTTCGGCATTGATTAAACCGAAGAAGGGCAGTGATGAAGAAGAATTTCAACTTACTTATATTTCTTCGGGAATGCTTTCTACTTCGGAGTTATCCTTAATGCAGGCAAAAGAAGAAATTGCCGTATTTGGAGACCGTACCTACCGTATGTTAAGCATGGTAAAGGTCCTCTTCTATGAAAAGGATGAAGAGCAGTTCGTAAAGACATACAGCCGCATCGAGAAATACGAAAACATAAGCGACCGGATGGAAATTGAAATTGCTAATTACCTTACGCAAGTTTCCGAAGGCCGGTTAAGTTCTGAAAGTAAAGAAGAGATCCGCATTATGCTTCGTGTAGTAACTGAAATTGAAAGTATTGCAGATTCATGTAATAACCTGGCCCGTAGTATCAAACGCCGTAATGAAGGTAAGTCTGTCTTTACAGATGAATTGAATCATAACTTCGACCAGATGATGTCTCTTGTTGATAAGGCACTTTCTTATATGACGAAAGTACTTCATAAGGCAGACGTCGTTCCTGATGATATCAATCCGTCATACAATCTGGAAAACGAAATAAATAACTATCGTAATCAATTGAAACTGCATAACCTGGAAGATGTAAACAGTAAATTGTATGATTACCAGGATGGCGTTTATTACATGGATATAATCGGAGAATGTGAGAAACTGGGCGATTATATTATTAATGTAATGCAAGCTATTGTCGAAAAGAAGTTTTGATATTTAAGGTTTTGTAAACTATTTCTTTTCTATCTTTGCTTTATTAATTACTAACCAAGTAAATTATTATGGCAAATAAGATCGTATCGTACATTATAATAACAACATCTTTATTACTTCTCTCAATTAGCTGTACCGATGAGAAACCAACCATACCCACGCCCGATATACAAAAGGCAAACGAGTGGGTGTATAATACCATGTCGGAAAATTATCTGTGGTATGATGAACTACCTGAACTTTCCCGCCTGAATACTTCCGGAGACACAGAAGAATTCTTCAATGGTTTGCTTTCCCCGAATGACGGAAAAGACTCATATAACAGCGATGGAGTTAAGACCGGACATTATTACTATTCTACAATAGAAAAAGTAAGCAGTACAAAAGCCTATATGGGAGATGGACTTTCTTATGGATTCGAATTCCAATATTATTATATCCAGAATCTTCAGAAATATGCTTTACTGATATTGTATGTAGTTAAAGGCTCTCCTGCTGAAATAGGAGGGGTTGAAAGAGGAGACTGGATAGTCGAGATAGACGAGCAAGCTGTCCCTAACTCCGGAGGAAAACTTCTTGAATTACTGGATACTTCTACGAAAACAAATATAAAACTTGGCATTAACAAGAAGATAGGAAGCGCTGTTCTTAATACTGTTTCACTATCAGCAGCTCAAATAACAGATAGCCCTGTGTTTTTAAGTAAAACGATTACTGTTAGTGACAGAAGAAAGGTCGGTTACCTGGTGTATAACCATTTTACGGCAGGACCTGTCAACAACGGTCAAGATGAAACATTCAATAATGAACTAAGAAAGGCCTTTGTTGAGTTTAAGGCGCAGGAACCGGACGAATTTATATTGGATTTACGCTATAATGGGGGGGGTGTTGTATCTTCTTCTCAATTACTGGCAACCATGCTTGCGCCCAATTTTGCAATAGGGGATGTTTACTGTCATTTAAAGTATAATGATAAGAAAGTTGAGAATGATAAAACACTTACATTAAATAAAGATGTTATTTCATCAGGAGCAAATCTCAATATGAAGAAACTGTATGTTATCACCAGTGATCGCACAGCATCTGCATCCGAAGCCGTAATCAACGGATTACGTCCCTATATGGATGTTGTTATTGTTGGAGAGAAAACGGAAGGTAAAAATGTGGGCTCTGTAACGTATCCTGCTTATAACGAATCTAATCCGTACGGTTGGGAATTACATCCAATTGTTTTAAAAATAACAAATAAAAATGGGTTAGTTGACGATTATCCCAACGGCCTTGACCCAACCCCGACATTTAATTGTGACGAAGTCAATGCAACCGAATACTATGATTTAGGGGATGAAAGGGAATATATTCTTGAAAGGGTATTAAAATACATTCTGGATGGAACACCAGTTGAAGACACTAAAGCCTCACTACGATCTACTACAAACCAAATGGATTTAAAACCTATCTTTAGTTCATTAGACAGGAGGCGAACAAATGGTGTAATCATCGATTAAGGACTCTTTCTGCTTTATGAAACCTATCTATACCAAACTAGTCAATGGGCGTATTATTACACCCGGCGGTATTATTCCCAATGGACAACTCCTGCTTTCCGGAAATAAAATCCTTGAAATATCTGATAAAAACATTGATGTTGATAACGTGCAGATTATTGACGCCGGAGGTAATTACATCGCACCCGGATGCATCGATATACATATCCACGGCGGAGGAGGACATGATTTTATGGAAGGTACGGAGGAGGCTTTTCATACGATTGCACGCACTCATGCACAGTATGGAATAACCGCTCTGTACCCGACAATTGCAGTATCTTCACGGGAAACATTTGACAAAGCTATACAAACCTGCGAAAAGGTAATGAAGCAACCTCATCAGGGTGCCTCTTTTATGGGTTTACATCTGGAAGGAAATTATATCAATCCGGTAATGAAAGGAGGGCAAGATCCCAATTTCCTATCCCTTCCTGATCCCGATGAATACAAAGAGATCGTTGCCCGTACCAAATGTATTAAACGGTGGAGCGCTTCCCCTGAACTGGAAGGCGCCCTTGCTTTTGGAAAATATATTTCAGCACATGGAATCTTACCTTCATTAGCACATACCGTAGCAGATTATCCATTAACTAAAGCTGCTTTTGATGCAGGATATACCCATGTCACCCATTTTTATAATGCGATGACCGGCGTACATAAAGAACGTGAATTTAAGCATGAGGGAACAATAGAAAGTATTTACCTGATCGATGATATGACTGTTGAATTAGTCTGCGACGGTATTCATGTACCACCCGCCATATTAAAATTAGTCTATAAACTCAAAGGTCCGGAACGTATTGCGTTAGTAACCGACGCCATGTTTGCTGCCGGTTATTTAGGAAATATCGCGGATATTACAGATCGTCTGATTATTGAAGATGGTGTTTGTAAACTGGCAGACCGTTCAGCTCTGGCAAGTAGTATTGCCACGGGTAACAGACTCATTCGGACAATGATCAATGATGCGGAAGTTCCATTGGTTGATGCCATACGCATGGCTTCGGAAACACCGGCCAGAATCATGGGTATCGATGACAAGAAAGGAACGCTTCAAAAAGGTAAAGATGCCGACATTTTTATATTTGATAATGAAATAAATATTCTGGCTACATTTGTAGAAGGAAATATCGTTTATAGGGCATAATAATCCTGTCTTATTATATTATTGAAACCACTAAAATGAGATGTTTATGAGAAACAGACTACTAATGATTTGTATGTTTTTGATTGTTGCTACTACCCTTTTCTCTCAATCAAAAAAAGATTTTTTTCCTAAAAAGGACCTCACCACAGTTGGAGCATATTATTATCCTGAACACTGGGACGAAAGCCAATGGGAACGTGACCTAAAAAAAATGTCTGAACTGGGCTTTGAGTTCACACATTTCGGAGAATTTGCCTGGGCACAACTCGAACCGGAAGAAGGACGTTATGATTTCGCCTGGCTGGATAAAGCCTTGGAACTATCGGCGAAGTATAATTTGAAAGTGATTCTTTGTACATCTACCGCCACTCCTCCTGTATGGCTCACAAGAAAACACCCTGAGATACTGATTAAGAATGAAAACGGAACATTCTATGATCACGGGGCCCGTCAACACGCTTCTTTTTCCAGTACATTTTACCGTAATTATTCTTTAAAGATGATTGAAGAATTAGGTAAGC
>DAMCDT010000242.1:0-6259 GCA_032058265.1 Tannerellaceae bacterium | reverse complement strand
ATACCCCTGGTATTTTGGTACGTGGTGTACCCGGAGTTGTTTTAATATAACCGATCTCGTCCGTATCGAGGTACTTTTTGAAAATACCTGAATTAGGTGTATGACCAATGGCAAGGAAGAAACCGTCGATAGCAATGTCCACCTTTTCCTCGTCCGGATGGCCTTTCCGCCTCACCAGATGGGCACCTTCCACACCATGTTCGCCGTAAAGACCTACAGTATTATGTTCGAATAATATCTTGATATTGGGCGTTTCTTTCACCCGCTCCTGCATTACTTTAGAGGCACGCAGATGATTTTTGCGTACGATCAAGTAAACAAGGGATGCCAACGATGATAAATAAAGCGCTTCTTCACAAGCGGTATCACCACCACCTACTACAGCTACTATTTTCTTGCGGTAGAAGAACCCGTCGCACGTAGCACATGCCGAAACTCCCATACCCATATATTTATGTTCATCGGGAAGACCTAAGTACTTCGCCGCCGCACCTGTTGCAATGATCACCGTTTCAGCTTCAATTACCCGTTCCCCGTCAATGGTTATTTTATATGGAGATTTGGAAAGGTCGGCTCCGGTAGCAACACCTAAGCGGATGTCAGCTCCAAAGCGTTCCGCTTGTTTCTTCATGTCGTTCATTAAATCGAATCCTGTAACACCTTCGGGGTATCCGGGGAAGTTCTCCACGTCTGTAGTTGTAGTCAACTGTCCGCCCGGTTGAATACCCTCATAAAGTACGGGACTTAAATTAGCCCGCGAAGCGTATATGGCAGCCGTAAAACCTGCCGGTCCGGAACCTATGATCAGGCAACGTACCTTTTCGTTTTTTGTATTGCTCATAATCTATATTTATCTTTATTTGTTTTTAACGTAAGTCAATGATCTCCGCATCCGGATATGTAGATTCGTCAAATTGAAAGAAACTGTCCGGTTGATCGATCCCTGTCTTTAAATTACTTATATGTATTGTATTACTTAGTTTATTTTTATATTCTACTACAATGCGCGCTGGCATTCCGGAGTATTTCACAACCTGTAACTCTACTTTGATGATGTCCCCTTTCTTTTTAGGCGTCAATTCAATATCATAAGCAGCCTTGGCGTTTGATGCAGTGCTTTCACCTTTATACTTTGCCGTGAATCCTTTTTTATAATTACCTAATAATATCGCCGGATTAATAAGCTGCAACTCATCACTTGTCGGTGTACTTACATTCACTTCACCGATAACAGGCATATAAGCCCATTGGGTTGTTCCGTCAAACCAGGTGATCATATCGGGAGTTACTAAAGTAAATTTATCTCCTTTTAGATTAATAGTCCCTTCAAAGCTTTCGGCCGTATTTTGAATCTCCGAATGCGTCCGGATAGTGAATGTCGCTGTTATCCCGTTTGAACTATTATAAAGAGAAGCGGCTTTATCTAAAATATCGGTAGCGTTCTGCGCCGCTAATTTAGGTAATCCGAAAAAGAGAATATTTATAATGATAACTATCCATGCAAATACTCTTAACACTTTATACTTCTGTTCCCTTTCCATAATTATTTCAAGCTATTTAAAAGTTGCTCTAAACTATATTCATCCTGTAATAACACTTGTCGTGCTTTACTTCCTTCAAAAGGACCTACAATTCCTGCGGCTTCGAGTTGATCCATTAAACGCCCTGCTCGGTTGTAACCAATGGCAAATTTACGTTGTATTAATGATGTCGAGCCTTGTTGTTGCAGGACGATCAACCGTGCAGCCTCATCAAACAACGGATCACGATCTGATAAGTCTACAGCTCCGGGCAGTTTATCTCCGTCACTTTCCCCATGATATTCCGGAAGTTCAAACGCCGTGGGGTAACCTGCCTGTTCTCCGATATAGGAAGATATGTGTTCCACTTCAGGCGTATCCACGAAGGCACATTGTACACGTGTCATCTCATTTCCCTGTGAGAATAATAAGTCTCCTCTACCAATCAACTGATTTGCTCCCGGCGTATCTAAAATAGTACGCGAGTCGATCATTGAAGATACACGGAATGCTATACGTGCCGGGAAATTAGCTTTAATAGTTCCCGTAATGATATTGGTCGACGGACGCTGTGTCGCAATGATCATGTGGATACCAACCGCACGGGCCTTTTGGGCGATACGGGCGATCGGAAGTTCTATTTCTTTTCCTGCCGTCATGATTAAGTCGCCGAACTCGTCAATGATAACTACAATGTACGGCATGTATTTATGTCCTTTGTTAGGGTTCAGGTTACGGCTGATAAACTTAGCGTTGTACTCTTTGATGTTACGGGTATGTGCTTTCATTAACAGATCGTACCGATCGTCCATTTCTTTACAAAGAGAGTTTAATGTCTGGATCACTTTTGTAAAATCGGTGATGATCGGTTTATCAGCATCCGGTAGTTTCGCCAGGTAATGACGCTCGATCTCCGAATAAATGCTGAACTCCACCATCTTCGGGTCTACCAATACAAATTTCAATTCAGAAGGATGCTTTTTGTAGAGTAGGGAAGTGATAATGGCATTCAATCCGACTGATTTCCCTTGTCCCGTAGCTCCGGCAACCAACAGGTGAGGCATCTTTACCAGGTCGAACATAAAGATCTCGTTGGTAATGGTCTTTCCTAAAGCAACCGGCAGTTCATATTTACACTCCTGAAACTTCCGTGTGCTGATAATAGACTGCATAGATACAATCTGAGGGTCTTTATTCGGCACTTCAATACCGATCGTTCCTTTACCCGGCATAGGTGCGATGATACGAATACCTAAAGCAGAGAGGCTTAAGGCAATATCGTCTTCCAGGTTTCGTATCTTTGAAATCCTGACGCCGGCGTCAGGAACCACTTCATATAAAGTAATAGTCGGACCGACGGTGGCCTTGATGGAAGCTATGCTGATACCAAAGTTTTCAAGTGTCTGCTTAATACGTTTCTGATTGGCTGTCTGTTCTTCCATATCTACCTGATGATCGCTGTTATCGTATCGCTTCAACAGTTCGATAGTTGGATAACGAAAGTTGGAAAGATCCAGTTTCGGATCGTATTCTCCTAATTGGGAAAGATCATACGGTTCGTCATCTCCTGTAGGTATTTCAATGCTGAATTCATTTACCGCAGGTTCTTCTTTCGGAATATCTTCTACCTTTACGATAGGATCAGGCGGTATATATGTATCTTCTTCCGGAGGAACGGTTACTTCAAATCCGTCGTCTTCCGAAACAGTAGCATAAATATCTTCAGACGGATTCTGATAACTATCATGTATAGAAGGTGCGCTGAAATCATCTTCCTCTTTCTTTTTCTTCTTCATCCAACCGAAAGAGAATGTTTTTTGAAGGAAAGGTATGGTTCGTCTACTTGAAAGGATCGCTATTACTAAAAACGTTCCAGCCAAGAAAAGGATCATTCCGGGAATACCGATATTATTAACCAGTAACCTTGACAGATAGTAACCATGCTGTCCGCCTAGATATACAAAGGTATCTTCATAGCCTTTCACAAAAATGAAGGCGAAGAATAAAGATCCCCATATTAGTAATGCGCTACTGAAAAGGAAACGTTTCAAAATGGATATCCCTTTAAAATTCATTAGTTTTGCTCCGATAGAACCGAAGAAGAATAAAATCATGAAAGAAGAGATACCAAACCATTTATTCATTAACAGATCAGCCAGATAAGCACCACGTATCCCTGTCCAGTTGCTCACACTCCCTTCCACTTCGCTAAGTTGTGAAAGAGGAACGTTTTCTATTTTACTTTGGTCTGCCGCCCCCGTAAAGAAGAAAGAGATAAGGGCTAACCCAACGTATATAGTGAGAATCGATATAATTAATCCTGCAATAAAGCGAGTCCGTTCGTTCTTGAAGAAATTCTTCAAAAGTGTCCATATACTCTCTTCATTCGTCTTTTTTTTCTTTTTTGCCATAAATCAGTTAATAGTAAACCGCTAGTCTTGTGTCTCCGGTCTATAACCTTGCAAAGGTAATATGAAAAAAGAATCATTCCAATTATCCTGAACGATTCTTTTGAACGTATGTATTGGTTGGAATTGCCATTTGATAATGGCCTTCTTCTTATTCGAAAAATTGAACTTTACCGGTATCCATATCATAAACTGCACCCACAATAATGATCTCGCCTTTGTCTTCCATTTCTTTTAGGATAGGACTTTTTTCACGTATTTCTTGTGTGACAAGTTCAACATTATGATGACATACTGCTTCTAAGAAGGCCGGATTTTTAGAGTTCTGCTCTCCTTCAAAAAACGTTTTAGTATCATTAACAGCAGGTTTGATCTTGTTTAGAAAACTGGTGATATTCCCCAGTTCCACATTATCGATAGCCGATTTAATCGCACCACAATATTCATGACCCAGTACAACAACTGCTTTCGCTCCCGATACCTTACAACCATATTCCATACTTCCGATAATATCGGCATTTACTATATTGCCTGCCACACGTGCAACAAATACATCACCAATCCCACGATGAAAAACATCTTCAACGGGCACACGGGAATCCAGACATGAAAGGATAACTGCTTTTGGATACTGTCCTAATGCGGCATGCCTGACCCTTTCCGTATTATTACGGACGGTAAGTTTATCTTCAATAAAATCCTGATTTCCTCTTTTTAATATGTCGATAACCTGCCGTGGAGTAAGTGATGATTGTTCTTCCGCTGTCAAAACCTTGTTTGCCAAAACGATATCCCTTAATATTTCGACCTTATTCGTGTCCGCTGTTGAGATTGCTATACGGGTTGAATCTTTTGGTTTATTGCAGGATACAAGCCCAATTATACTTATGAGAATTATGAGTAGATTTTTCATTTTAAGATTGTTAATAAATTAATTATATAACAACCTGAAATTGGATTTGTTTATTCTTCAAAGAAGTCTACGCGTCCGGTGTACATATCGTATATAGCGCCTGTTATAATGATTTCGCCTTTGTCTTCCATCTCTTTAAGAATAGGACTTTTATAGCGTATATCATTAATTGAAAATTCAACGTTTTTCAGGTAAACGGCATTAAGGAAATCTTTATTGTCTGCGCTTTGATCACCTTTAAAGGTTTGTTTCACATCATTAATAGCAGGATATATTTTCGACAAGACACTGGTTATATATCCCAGCCTGACATTATTGACCGCATGTTTGATAGCCCCGCAGTTGGTATGCCCTAACACAACGACTACTTTAGCGCCTGATACTTTACATCCATACTCGATACTTCCTATGATATCTTCATTCACAATATTGCCTGCTATACGTATAATAAATATATCTCCAATACCTTTGTGGAAAACATCTGCAACCGGAATACGAGAGTCGATACATGAAATGATCACGGCAATCGGGTATTGTTCATTTGCGGCTTCCTTTATCCTTTCCGTGGTATTCCTGATCGTCAGGTTATTTTCCACATAATCTTTATTACCGTCTTTTAATAATTGGATGATCCCGGCAGGTGTTAGCCTGGCTTGTTCTTCTGCGGTGATCCTGATATACTTCGTTTTTGTCATAGCTTATAAAGTTAACTGAAACAAATATAATCAGAATTAACCGAATTTATCAATTGTATATTATAAATGATGGTAATGTTTTTTTAATTACCATAGCGCCTGTTTAAAATTTAATTAGATAAAAAGCTAAAACACTCTCCTCTGTCATGTTTCACCATACATCTATCACCTTCCACGATGCCTTTCAAACCCTGTCTGAAAAAGGTTTTGGCAGTGGAAGATGATCTTCCACGCGATAGGCCTTCCTATCACCCGGTACGTCCTGCTCTAATTGGGAAGCTTCCGGATCCAGCAAGCTAACGTCCTGTTGTTTTTTGCATGCATGCGACTGTATTCGACATTTACATCCCATAAATAAAATGTTACGTACGTTACATTGTTAATAGTGTACGTAATTCATAAAAGTGATTATGAATCATTCGGGGTGGAAGGATATTCTTTGGAGTGAAGATAACCTTACACGCATTTAATTTTCCTCTCATAAACAGCATGTTAAGCTAGGGAGTGGAAGGTGATAAATAGGGTGGGAAAAAGCCCCAGGGCTTTGTTTACGAAACCCTAAGGTTTTATTTACAAAACCCTAAGGTTTTGCATACGAAACCCTAAGGCTTTATTTACAAAATAAAGAAACTATATAAACAGATGACAATCCCTGTTTCAATACTTTATATTTTATAAAATTATCTTTAGGAGATAACCTTTTGAATAAAAGGCTGTAAGCGG
>DAMCDT010000241.1:0-6329 GCA_032058265.1 Tannerellaceae bacterium | reverse complement strand
ACGCCGCAACTAATAAAGAACCAACCGGTTTCGACAGCATTTGAGGCAATTAAAGAACTTCCCGGCATCACCGGAACAGATGAAAGCCTTGAGTTATTAGGGGCAGGTAGTTTACACATCGTTTTGAACGGACAATTAACCACAATGTCCTTACCCCAGTTGATAAATTTACTAAAGACTATCCCGGCATCACGCGTAAAAAGCACGGAGATTATGTATAATGCTCCTGCAAAATACAACGTAAAAGGAGCATTGATCAACGTAATTATCGAACAGGATATCCAAGAAGGAAATATGTTACAGGGTGAAGTAGGAACAGGATACCAACAACGTCATTATGCGAGCGGTAACGCTCATGGGAATATTTTTTACACAACTCCAAAACTAAGCATCGATTTCCTGGCTAACGGAAGAAAGGGCAGGGGATATGGCGGTGAAGATATGTTTGCAAGGCATACAATACAAGATGAAATAGTGGAAATAAACCAGATTAACAGAGGAAAATCAAAAACAAATATAGGATCATTACGCCTGGGGATTGACTACACGTTTGATAATAAGGATAAACTGTCGGCGACTTATTATATTGAAGCAGACAAATCAAAATCTAAAAGGACATCATACAGTACGTTTGATTATAAAGATACGGAAGAAATAATCCCGTCTTTAAGCACCACAAAAGTAGATGGCAGCAGTACATTGCAAAATGCACAGCTTCAATACAAAAGTTATCAGGGATTAACGGCAGGAATTGATTTTACAAACTACAAAAATCCCGAAGATCAACATTTTGTTAATAATAGTGATGACAACTCTTCAATTGATATGCTAAACAACTCGAAACAAGATATTTCCAAATGGATGGCTTTCATTAACCATACTTACACCTTTAAAAATGACTGGGAACTTAATTACGGGATAAATGGTAGCTACACACTATCAGACACGAAGGTCGACTACCTGTATCACAACGGTTCCGGTTCCGTAACTGATCCCCTTGAAAATCTTAATGACGAGCAAAAAGAATATGGTGGCAATGTTTTCGCAGAATTATCACATACGTTTGGGAAGTTATCGGCAACAGTTTCTTTAAAAGGTGAATATTTCAAATCGGACTATACATCGAATAGAAAGAAAACAGTTTTGTGGGACGATTTTGCCTTTTTTCCTAATGCTTCTTTCAGTTATACCATCTCACCCTCTCATATTATGCAATTTAATGTATCGAGTGATAAGACATATCCTTCTTACTGGAGCATTAATCCGCAGACAACTTACCTGAACGCTTATTCGGTTATACAGGGTAATCCATCTTTAAAACCCAGCCGTTCTTATGAAGGACAATTGTTATATATCCTGCGCCAGAAATACATTATTATGGTTTTTGCAGAATATGAACCGGACTATTTCACACAACTTCCGTATCAGAGTGAAGCGGAATTGAAAAATGTATTCCGTTATGAAAACTTTGATTTTAGGTTAATGACGGGAATTGGAACAATTATACCGGTCAATATAGGGAGTAGAATAAACACCCGTTTTACGTTACACGGTATGCGCTTGCAGGAAAAAAGCGATAAATTCTATGATACTCCTTTCAATAACAGCAAGTTATTTGGGAGAGTTTCGATCAATAATACCATTAATATATCAGATGCCAAACCAAACTTAAAGCTTACTTTAAGCGGTTATTATGTATCACCGGCCATACAGGGTATATATAAATTGGGAAGTACGTATGATGTTTCCGGAGGGTTAAAATGGACATTTGCAAATGATAAGGCTACACTTACACTAAATTACAATAACATTTTCAGAAGTAATATACCTAAATCCATCAAAATCGATATGGGAAATCAATACAGCCGCATGAAAAATATAGATTCAAGCCGTTATCTGGGGATAAGTTTCTCATGGAAATTCGGAGGCTACAAGGAAAAATCATATAAGAAAGTAGACGACTCCCGTTTTGGCAAGTAATAGTTCGTCAAAGTATGGAATAATTTGGCTTAAATACGATATTTTTTGATTAAAAATAAACCATTAAAAGTTTTGTTTATATATTTAATGCGATTTATGATATATAATAAACAAAAAACTAATTAACCATGGGAGCAAAGAAGAAGGGAGAGAAAAAGAATTTCGTATTGGACACCAACGTAATCCTTCACGATTATAAATGTATTGAAAACTTTGAAGAGAACGATATCTATCTCCCCATTGTAGTGTTAGAGGAATTAGATAAATTCAAAAGGGGCAGCGAACAGATCAATTATAATGCCCGCGAGTTTGTACGGGAGCTTGATTTGATAACAAGTAACGACCTCTTCCTGAAAGGAGCGACAATAGGAGAGGGTTTGGGTAAATTGTTCGTGGTGACCGGCGATAAATACCAGGAAAAAATATCACTTTCATTTCCTGAACGTACGCCCGACCACCGTATCCTTTCCTGTGTTATTACGGTAGCGGAAAACCATCCGAAAATGCGCACGATCCTCGTAACTAAGGATATTAACCTGCGTATGAAGGCCCGTTCGCTAGGTATAGAAGTAGAAGATTATATAACTGATAAGGTAGTTAACGTCGATCTTTTTGAGAGGGCTCAGGAAACATACGAAGATATTGACGGCGACATTATTGATAAAATGTATGCTTCTCCGGAAGGTATCGATGTAGATTTACTGGATATCAAACGTATAATCAAGCCAAACGATTGCTTTATATTAAAGAGCGAACGTAACTCTATATTAGCGCGTTATAATCCTTTCACCGGAAAGATCAAGAAAGTCGACAAAGGCACCAACTACGGAATCCAGCCTCGTAATGCCGAACAAAGTTTTGCATTTGAAGTATTAAACGATCCGGACATAAAACTTGTCGGAATTACAGGTAAAGCCGGGACTGGAAAGACATTATTAGCTTTGGCTTCTGCGTTGAAACAGGTGGAGATGTACAAACAGATATTGCTGGCTCGCCCTATTGTTGCCCTGGCTAATAAAGATATTGGTTTCCTTCCGGGCGATGAAAAACAGAAAGTGGCGCCCTACATGCAACCATTATTCGATAACCTGAACGTAATAAAAGGACAGTTCCCCCAGAATAGCCCCGACATCAGGAGAATAGATGATTTGCAGAAAAATAATCAACTCGTCATTGAAGCGCTGGCATTTATACGTGGACGAAGCTTATCGGAAACATTCTGTATCATTGACGAAGCGCAGAACCTTACTCCGCATGAAGTTAAAACAATCATTACACGTGCCGGAGAGGGGACAAAGATGATTTTCACAGGAGATATCCAGCAGATCGACTCTCCATATCTGGACGCACAAAGTAACGGTTTAGCCTACATGATCGACAAAATGAGTGGCCAGGATATCTTCGCCCACATAAACCTTATTAAAGGCGAAAGAAGCCAATTAGCGGAAATAGCTTCCGACCTCTTATAAAATAACGTACATAATCATAAAAAAGACGTACATAAAGTTTCAATTTTATGTACGTCTTTCTTTTTTATGAGATAAGCATCTAATTTTTATTCATTTTCATTAATTTGAAAAAAGTGCACTACAGCCAATCAATGTGCATATCTCAACAGTCAATTAGCGCGCATACTTCTCCTGATCGTTCAAATTCAATGGTTACATGTTGCACATCGGCTTTGTCAGTTAATGAACGGATTTTTCCTTTTATTTCCGTTTCTTCCTCTATGGTAGTTCCATTATCCAAAACAACGTGCAAGGTCAGTATATTTTCTTCTCCATCCAATGTCCATAAATGGATATCATGGATAGATAATACATGGTCGATCGTTAATATTTTATTCTGAAGATCTTCCAGGTCAACACTTTGTGGAACCTGTTGAAGGAAGATATGGAACGTATCTTTTAAATTACGATAGACGTTTGTCAGTATCCAGATACTTATACCGATAGACAATAACGGGTCGAGGATAGGCAGGTCGACAAACATCATCACAATACTTACTACAAATACGGCGATCCATCCTAACACATCTTCCATCATGTGCAAAGATACGGCACGCTCGTTAATACTCGAACCTTTCTTCAACCGTAAAACAGCGGCTCCGTTCACTACGATACCTAAAATAGAGAGCAAGAACATTCCTTGCGCGTTAGGCGCCTGGGGCTCCATAATACGTTGGATTGATTCGTGGATGACAAAAATAGATCCTACCAGTAAAATGATAGATATAAACAGTGCTCCCAGCAAAGAAAAGCGTTTGTATCCGTATGAGTAGAACTTATCCCGGCCTTTTTCCGAAAACTTTTGCAGATACCAGGCGATACCCAATGAAACAGAATCGCCAAAGTCGTGCAAAGCGTCTGATAAAATTGCGACACTATTCGTTAAAAGTCCACCAATAAGCTCAATAATAGCAAAAAAGAAATTCAGGAAAAACGCTAATCGTATATTTCCAGTTCCCTGACTATGCGAATGGTTGTGTGAATGATTATGATTATGTGACATAAGACAAATTGATAAGTTTTAATTCTAACACAAATGTAGTTTTTTTTGTTATCTTTGAACACAATAATTTTCTGTAAATGGAAGACAATTCACGAAAAAAAGAGATTGTAAGGATTACACTCTTAGGATCATTAGGGAATCTTTTTTTATTAATATTTAAATTCATCTCAGGAATTATCGGGCATAGTAGCGCCATGATCGCTGATGCCGTACACTCGTTATCCGACTTTGCCACCGATATTGTCGTACTGGCTTTCATTAATATATCATCCAAACCTAAAGATGAAGATCATGACTATGGGCATGGTAAGTATGAAACACTGGCTACCACTATTATAGGTCTTGTATTGTTGTTTGTCGGGATCGGATTATTTTGGAATGGAGCTAATAAAATTTATGGTTTTTATGTACACAATGAGGTGCTCGAAACACCGGGGCGAATCGCTCTTGTTGCAGCATTAGCCTCTATATTAACAAAAGAAACGCTTTATCAATTTACGTTGATTGTTGGTAAACGTCAAAACAGCCAGTCTGTTATAGCAAATGCCTGGCATCATCGTTCGGATGTATTTTCTTCTTTAGGTACAGCTATTGGTATCGGGGGAGCCATAATGCTAGGTGAGCAATGGCGCATACTGGATCCGTTAGCAGCTATGGTGGTTAGTTTCTTTATTGTTAAAGTATCACTTCAATTAGTAGTTCCTGCCATCAATGAACTTCTTGAGAAATCCCTGCCTAAAGAAATTGAAGATGATATCATTTCGCTTATATTGGAAACGCCCGAAGTTTCAAACCCACATAATTTATACACCCGTCGTATAGGAAACAACTTCGCTATTGAAGTACATATACGTGTACCGGGACAAATTACTGTATCAAAATCTCATGAACTAGCCTGCGATATCGAAAAACGTATCCGTAATAAGTATGGCCCATTAACACATATAACCCTTCACATTGAGCCGGTAAAATAGCAGCATTACCTAAAGAAATCCCAGAAAACACATAATACAATCCTGGGACAAATCTACTCACAAATAAGTTGTAACATTTTAATTGTAAACCATTTATTTGTGTTTATTCTACTTTATGCAAAACAAAGGTCATTCCATCAAAAACATCCATTGAAAGTATTAATGATCCCTCTTCAATCCGATCAAAAATTAAACTAATTCCATCTTTATCAATAATTGCAGGAACATATACATTTTGCGTAATACTGCGTATTTTATCCCAGGATATGTTGAATGATATTGGATTTCCATCTTCATTGGTTATGATTATCTCGTCCTCCTTAAATTCATAATACCTATTCTTATTGTTATATTTTTCACCGCTAATTCCTCCCGATTGAGAATCTAGTTTCCATTTACCCATGACCAATTTTTTTACAGTTGAGATTGGCTTGTTATGCAGATAGGTTATTTCTTCAGTATCTTCCTCTAAATTAATAGTTATCAGATCGCTGCTCAGAATTATTTTATCTTCTTTGTATCCAACTATAGACATTAGCCAGTTCTTTTGAAAATGAAGTTCATCTAATACACCCTTGTATATGTATTTTTGAATAGAAGATGTTTGAATAGTTTCAATATCATCTTTCTCAATGCGGATTGTATGAAAAGGTGTAGCACACCATCCGATATCCGCTACATGCAATTCAAAATAGGAAACATCAATGTATCGAATTAAATTTTCTTTATCTATATCTCCATAAGCATCCAGGTCAATTTCCCATGTGAAAATAAATTCTTTATCTATTACATGTTCAACATCCAGAGAATAAGCCAATGATTGGGGAGGATCAAAAGGTACATTATTGATTTCCGGAACTTCCT
>DAMCDT010000240.1:0-6329 GCA_032058265.1 Tannerellaceae bacterium | reverse complement strand
TATCGGACATTCGTCGTGAAGAGCACGGGTATCCGGTAGGAGGCTGTCCTGCTCATGCTCGACATCCTTCGGGGTAACAGGCAATCCATTTCTGCGTGATTATTTTTTCCAGTTTGATTTCATCAGATGCTGTATCATCCCATCTTGGAGAAACTTTGCAGCGGGCTTTTATATTATATGAGGATTCAAATACATCAATATAATCGGCAGCCGTCGAGTCGCTTTCCAGATATCCTGCAATATCTCCGATTCCCCATTGAATAAAAGATGCTTCTATTCCTTTTGTATAGCAGCTTTCGACATTTTCTGCCGACCATCCTCTTAAAGCAGCTTCCGCACGTAAAAACCAAACTTCGGCCGGTGTCATTAATATGGCCGGTGTAGTTTGTTTAATAGTTAAAGCAGAATGATAATAATATTTCGTGTTATTAAAACCCGTTCCTTGCCGTATACCTCTGTATTGGCCTTCATATCCTTCTCCGGTTGCCGGTTGAAAATATTTTGGTAACCTGGGATCATTATAACCTGTGAGGATGGATTCCATATTTGCATTCATGGAAACTTCCCTCCATGCTCTATTTATTTCACCTAAAGGATTGGTATAGCCTGTACCGATAGTCGAAACGGCTACAAGATCTTCATTAAATTCTAATAGTCCATCCATTGAATGGAATGATTTTAATGCTTCTGTTCTGGCTTTTTCGGGATCAGCCATCGCAATCCTGATAGCTAAACGGAGGCGTAATGAGTTAGCGAATTTTCTCCATTGCTTATAATTTCTTCTGTCTTCATGCATTACCATATCAAAACGTTCAAATTTTTCTTCGCCATCATAATCTGTTAAGATACTAATTGCTTTTTCCAGATCATCGAAGAAGGCATAATAAGCTTCTTTTTGAGTGTCAGGCATCGCGCCAGTAGCGCTTTCCCCAAATTTAGTATATATTATCGGCCCGTAATAATCGGATACCCTGTGCATGACTTCTACTTTAAGAATTTTTGTTATAGCGTAAAATTCAGGAAGACTGTCTTTCGTAAGTTTCTCAGCTTTGTTAACTTCTGTCATAACAGATCCATAAGTATTTTCAGCCATGGTTCCGTTCCATCCGTCATTCAGGTTATATACCGTATTGCTTAGTCCTGCTACAAAAGGGTTGTAACTATGCATATAGCCGCAGAACATATCAGCGCTTAAGTTTTGCATGATCTGGAATTGCCAGTTTTTTCCACCGCCCCAGTTATGGTTGAAATATATACCTTCCTGAACTACTTTCAAAGGAAGTCCGTATATATTATAATCATAAGCTTGTTGCTCTTCACTAAAACCTGATTTATCCGTATTATATTCATCAAAATTAGAAGTACACGAGATACCTACAAATAAAAGAAATAAAGATATTATAATATGTTTTACTGGATCAAATTGCATATATAAATCTTCTCTTTAAAATGCTACTTTTAAATTAAATCCAAAGCTCCGTGTTGTGGGCATACCAAATACATCAATGCCCTGATTATTATTATCCGTTGATAATACAACGTCAGGATCAAAAGGAGCATTCTTATATAAAAAGAATAAATTACGAGCCACCATCGAAAGATTTAAGTCTTTTACAAAGTTAGTATTCTTTAGCCATTTTCGCGGAAATGAATATGAAATCGATATCTCCCGCAGTCGAATATTTGTAGCGTCATACATATAATATTCTGTCGCTCCACTTCTACCGCCTATTTGTTCATAGAATGATCTAACGTTGGAGATTTTTTCTCCTTCCAGTTCTATATAACCGATGGTACGGTCATTACCCGTTCGTTTAGAAACACCATACTGATCGAGTATCGCTTGTGTTTGGGACAAAACATCACCGCCGAAATGTCCATCGATTAAGAAATAAAAAGTAAGATTGTTAAATGTAAATGTATGGCTCCATCCTAACAAAAAATCAGGATTACTATTACCTACTTTAATCGTATTCCCATCACCAACAACAATAGGTATGCCATCATTTCCGTATATGATTTTTCCTGTTTCAGGGTCTCTGTCAAATGCTTTTCCGTAAATATCCCCAAACGAACCTCCTTCTACTAATCGCATTGAATAACTGGATGAAAACCCTTCATCTCCATATACAAAGGTGGGAAGATCTTTATGCAATTCTTTTACTACATTCTTATTTCTGGAGAAATTCAAAGATGTTTTCCATGTTAGTTTATTGCTGAGTATTGGAGTTGCGCTTAATGTTATTTCAATTCCTTTGTTTTGTATGTTTCCTGCATTCACATAATAATATCTATAAGCTGCCCCGGCAGACGATGGTAAGGTAAATAACTGGTTTTTTGTATTTGTTTTATAGTAAGTAAAGTCAAAATATAAACGGTTGTCTAAAAATCTCCATTCAGTTCCCATCTCAATGGAATGACTCATTTCCGGTTTCAAATTATCAAATGGAGCGTTATTATTAGGGACTATTGATCCACCAGCGCCAATATTTGACACAGGATTACTAACAAAAAGCGGAATATCGTTTCCAACTTTACTCCATGATCCTCTCAATTTACTATAATTTATCCATTGAGGCATGGTGAATGTTTTGTTTAATATCCAGGATAGTCCTGTTGAAGGATAGAAAAAACCGGAATTTTTACTTTTTGTAAATGCTAAGGTTGAAGACCAGTCATTTCTTGCGGTAACATCTAAAAATAAAAGGTCATTATAACCGATTTGTCCGGTTGTAAATATAGATTGTAGCTGGCGTCTATGATCGATATTTTCATTGATATAGGCACTGGTCGACATGTTTATATTTGCGATTGTGAAAACATTTGGGTAATAGAGGGAAGCGGTGTTAGAATCCAATCTGAGTGAATTAATGCGATTATCGGAAATACTATACCCTAATACAGCATTCAAAGTAAAATTATCCCAGCTTTTTTGAACCATCGCCATTATATCGCCATATAATAATGTCTGTTGATATGAAAAATCTATATAGCGCCCGTTTTCTCCGGCAAGGCCTCTGGAGGTTGTTGCATATATTTTTTGTTGGTATTTATCATTGATGTAATCAACACTTCCCCTTCCTTGCAGAGAAAGCCAGTCATTTATCTTCAAAGAAGCTTTTAATGAGGCAATTACGCGGGCACGTTTATCTGAATTTTGAGCTCGATTGATTAGCCAATAAGGATTCTGATCATAATCGGTTATTACCGTATACCAGTTTTGTACCGGCATATTCCGTTCAGAATCATATATTTCATAATTGTTCTTGTAAGGCGAAATATCCAGACCTCTAGGAAATGTATACAACCCTGGTAAAGGATTCATATACAACCCCCCTGAAGTAGGTTTATTCTTCATGTTCTGGATAATGAGATTGACATTTCCATCTAAAGAAAGGTAATCATTAAATAAAGTAGCCGTTTCTCTCAGATTAAAATTATGCTTGCTTAAATGAGTATTTTCCATTATACCTCTTGCCGTTGAATTAGCATAAGAGAAATAAGCTTGTGTTTTTTCATGACCTGATGAAATAGAGATTGTGTTGTTGCCGATGATTCCTGTTTGAAAAAAATCACTGACATTGTCATAGGCCGGTATAGAGTTCCTATTTCCCCAGCTACTTGTTGATTCCTCAGATCGTCCATAGCTATTTTGAAATTTAGGAAGGAAAGTAGTTTTGTCAAAAACAATGTTTGATGAAAATTCAACACTCTTCAATCCTGCTTTACCACTTTTTGTTGTAATCAGAATAACACCATTAGCCGCTTGTGAACCATAAAGAGCGGAAGCAGAAGCTCCCTTTAAGATATTAATGCTTTCAATATCATCCTGATTCAGATTAGATATACCATCGCTACCATCACGGTTGGCTGCATTAGCTGTACCGCCTATAGCATTTATAGCCTGCTCATTCGTTGTATTTAAGATAGGTATTCCATCAATAACGAATAGTGGTTGGTTATTTCCCGATATGGACCGGTTTCCACGTATAACTACCTTAGCAGATCCTCCTAAACCGGACGAACTCCTGTTTATCTGTACACCAGTTGTTTTTCCAGCCAGGGAATTCATAAAATTATAATCCTTGACTTGTGTGATTTCAATACCACTAAAAGATTGAGTAGCATAGGTAAGGGATGATTCTTTTTTCTTAATGCCAAGAGCAGTTACAACAACTTCATCTAATTCCCATGTGTCTTCAATAAGTTCTAAATGCAAATATTCTTGTCCCCTGAAAGTTATTTCTTGTGGATGATATCCAATATATCTGATTTGAATAATTGAATCGATAGGAACATCAATTGTAAACTTTCCATCTCTGTCAGAAATTGTTCCACGGGTAGTTCCCCTGATCAATATGGTCGCTCCTATTATAGGTTCATTGTTAGTATCAGTAATAATACCAGATGCTTTTTTAATTTGTTGTTGAAAATAGGAAACCGTTTCTTTTTTGCTCAGTATGATTTGGTTATTCATAACAGTATAAGCGATATTAGATTGGTCAAACAAGCGATTCAATACATTAAAACAATTTTCATTGGAAATATTCAATGAGACTTTATATGACAAATCTACAACTGTCTGATCATAAATGAAAGAGAATGGGCTTTGCTTTTCGATAGTTTCCAGCACCTCATAGACAGGCCTATCAATTATATGTATGGATATATCTGAATTTTGTGCGTAAGTATATTGAAATACGTAGTTAATGCAAAGTATTAGTAAGATAACTATTCTTCTCATCATAATGAAATTATGAAGGTATTCTCTATGAAGAATTACATTCTACGCCAAAGATATTAAAATTACTTATTGTATGGAAGTAGAATTTCTAAAAAACAAAAAAGAAGAGGCGACCCATCAAGGGCAGCCTCTTCCATAAATGTCTCTAACAGACATACTTTCTAAAAGGGAATGTAAATATAATTAATTTGAGGATGTACAATAATTAGAATTTTGATCCCACCATATAGTTGTTGTAACAACATCGAGACCTCCTAATAATGCAACGCCTTTTTTGTATTCTTCTGAGTTATTGGCTACTTCGGCCTGAGGATATTGAATACGTTTAATAAAGTTTCTTGGATCTTTAACATCCTTATTATTAGTGTCAGGGTATACTGCTTCATTACGGTAGATAGCAACATCCATGCGAGGGAGATTTAAGCGACGCTTATCATTCCATGATTCGATGGCCATATCCGGGAATGCGGCAAGATACTTTTGAGTTATAATCTTTTCAAGAGCGGTATTACCATCACCCGTCTGATCATCATAATTAGCGCTTGTACCAGCCAGATTCTTTTCTGTTGAAGCTAGATATTCATCTACACCTTCAGCCTCCCATGTTTCGAAGGATGCTCGAACACCTTTTTCATATTCTGCCTTAGCATCTCCATTGGCAAAGCCACGGAGAGCGGCTTCAGCTTTTAGAAAACACACTTCTTCATAAAGAAATACATCATAAGGACGTGTCAAATATCTTGCCCCATCTTTAATAATAAAACCGAATTCAGCATATAAAGTGGTTTTATATTCGCCTGTATTATAAACATCCGTGCTTAGTCCATATGGCATTCCTTTCCAATCTCCGTTATCAAATGCCGGATCAAACATTACTGGAGCTCTAGGATCGACTTTATCCGGGTGAACACCAGATAATGGTGTAGGCGTTTCTGTAAGACCAGCTCTCTTGTTAACAATATTTGTTGGAAAATCATGACCTCCAATGTTAGTTACAAGCTTTTCAAATGAAGAAGTCATACATAGAGGTCCACCCCAGTCAATCTGGAACATAATATAATTGTAATTGGCTCCCCAACCTCCATCAGCGCGAGGAGGTAATTTAGCTGCATCATCCCTGCTTTCCATTACACCAGATGCTAGAGCTTTAGCCGCCTCTGCGGCGCAAGTTGTGGGATCCACTTCGGATAAACGAAGAGCAAAACGTAGACGTAATGAATTCGCAAACTTACGCCACTTACTTACATTATTGCTATATATGATGTCAGAGGCAGAACTAACAAAGATAGGATTTCCACTACTTTGGTCTAACATGGCAATAGCTTCTTCCAGTTCACGGAAAAATTCATTATAGCCATCCTGAACAGACATATAAGGAGGGTTTAATTCTAACTCTGTATATTTAGGTAAAGGTATAGGACCGAAATAATCAAAACCGTTTGCTGCAGTATATACACGCCATATTTTTGCTATTGCTATAGAATGTCTGTACTCTTCAATTCCTTTTTCAGTTAACTCACGAATAATGATATTAAGTTCAGCCAGATTGGATTGTACTCGTCTATACATACGGTTATTCCAGTCA
>DAMCDT010000239.1:0-6429 GCA_032058265.1 Tannerellaceae bacterium | reverse complement strand
CGGGGCAGGACTACCTTTTGATTTGCCTTCTTACCTGACCGGAGAAAGTAAAACCAAGCTTGTACCGATTGTTTCCTCTTCACGTGCTGCCAAGATAATATGTGACAAATGGAAAAATAATTATGGTTACCTGCCGGATGCAATTGTTGTGGAAGGTCCGAAAGCTGGTGGGCATCTCGGATTTAAAGTAGATCAACTCAACGACCAACATTATGCGCTTGAACAACTAGTCCCCGAAGTAGTGGCTATCACCGCTTCATATAAAGAAGAAAAACAGATTCCGGTGATTGCCGCAGGAGGCATATCGTCAGGAAAAGATATCCGCCGGTTTCTTGATATGGGCGCTTCAGCGGTACAACTTGGAACCGCGTTTGTAACTACTGCCGAGTGTGATGCTTCCGATACATTTAAAAATGTGTACGTAAATGCCAAGCAGGAAGATGTGAAAATCATACAGAGCCCGGTCGGTATGCCCGGCAGAGCGATCGACGGCGAGTTTATCCATAGCGTTGAAATGGGCCGTGAGAAACCGAGAAGTTGCCCTTTCCACTGCATAAAGACCTGTGATTATACTAAAAGTCCGTATTGTATAGTACAGGCACTTTACCAGGCTGCCAAAGGAAATATGAAAAAAGGGTATGCTTTCACAGGTATGAATGTTCACCTGTCTCAAAAAATCACAAGTGTAAAAGAGGTCATAGCCCGGTTAAAGTCGGAATTTATGAATGTCG
Organism: Tannerellaceae bacterium; assembly: GCA_032058265.1. GTDB lineage: Bacteria > Bacteroidota > Bacteroidia > Bacteroidales > Tannerellaceae > DFXE01. Next base: position 5,698 of record DAMCDT010000239.1, on the reverse strand, counting down.
AGCTCAAATGAGTAAGCTATTATCGTATCCTTTATCTATTATATATTACCTGCTTTTCGGAAGTACGCTCGTCTTCTTTCACCTTATTCAATGGATCTGTTTTAACCTGTTTGGTTATACAGCCCATAAGAAAAGTGTCGATGTGCTGTACTTCTTTCTGGTAGCATATACCTATATACTAGGTACGAGATATAAAATATATAACCTGCATAAACTACCTAAAGGAGAACCTTTGATCATTGCTGCCAACCATCAGAGCCTATATGATATTATTACCATTGGGTGGTTTATGCGGAAAGTTCACCCTAAATATATAAGTAAGATTGAACTGGGGAAAGGCATCCCCAGTATCTCTTACAACCTGAATCATGGAGGATCGGTTCTTATCAACCGGAAAGACCCGAAACAATCTTTATCTGCCATAAAGAGGATGGGAGAGTATATCGAAGCGAACAGGCGTTCAGTCGTTATTTTCCCCGAGGGCACCAGAAGCAAAACCGGTAAACCGAGAGCTTTTGCCGAAAACGGGTTAAAAATCTTATGCAAGTATGCCCCTTCAGCCTATATGGTTCCTGTTACCATTAATAATTCATGGAAAATGACCCGCTGGGGATCATTCCCATTGGGATTAGGAACAAAACTAACCCTAACAATCCACGACCCTATCCAAGTAAGGGACATGCCTTTTCTTGAACTGTTTAATCAAACCGAACAGGTTGTTGTAGAAGCCATTGATTACTGAAAAATATCCATCAATACGGCGTCCTACTGTCTAATTATTGTACACTACTGTCTAATAATTATACATATCGGTAGAATTAGCATGATTTATACAATTCTGTAAATAAGACCATTATCCTTTTGGTATGCATTTTGCTATCTATTTTACAACGGGTAAAGTAAATAGATAAACAATAAAATAAAGATGAATACCATACTGAAAAATTTCCAAAATGTGCTGAAGCGGTTTAAGCTGGCTTCTTTCCTGAACATAGCAGGTCTGTCTGTTGCTTTTGCAGCGTTCTTGGTTATTATGATACAGGTAACCTATGAATGGTCATTTGATAAAGTCCATCCAAATGCTAACAGAATATTCCGGATGGATATGCCGAGATTTGTTACCAATGATAGGTTCGGCCCTGTTTTAACGAAGGGTTTTGTTGACAAGGCAATTACCTTATCTCCCCATATTGAAGCAGGAACTTTGCTGTCGATTGGTGGTATGTTCAACAAGAGCTATATTACGGTTGGAGAAGATGTCGGCCGTAAAGGGTTTATGGAAGGTATCGTAACATGTTATCCTGATATAACAAAGATATTCGGCTTTTCAATGATAGAAGGAGATGCTGATTGTCTTATATCGCCAGAAAAAATATTGATTTCGCAGAGTATGGCACGGCGAATGTTCGGAAATGAACCCGCGACTGGAAAAGCTGTCTACCTGGAAGAACCGGTATGGACAAAATCAGATATGCAGGTTTTCACAGTGGGAGGAGTTTATAAAGATTTTCCGGTAAATACCCAGCTAACAAATGTTGTGTATACAGCCATTGATAAAACATTAGATAATGATTGGGAAAGTCAGAATTTTATAGGTTACGTTTTGTTAGATAGCCATCAGTCGAAAGAAGAAGTTGAAAAAACTGTAAATGATCTAATAAATTTTCAGGCATATAATAAACCGGAAGAAACACGGCTGGAACTTATTCCCTTAACAGATATTTATTGTATGCCAGATCAACTGACGGACTTTGTAAAAACAGGCAGCCCCAGTACAACTAAACTACTGTTTCTGATTGCTGTTTTGATAATTGTGATTGCCTGTATAAACTTTATTAATTTCAGTACGGCTATGGCTCCTATTCGGATGAAGAGCATCAATACTCAAAAGGTTTTAGGAAGTTCAGTCAATAGTTTACGTATGAGTTTGATTTTTGAAGCTGTAGGAATGTGCCTTCTTGCCTGTTTTTTAGCTTTTTTTATTGTTTGGGGATTAGACAAGGCAGATGTTTTCTCGTTTATCACAGCCGATATAAATATCTTCAACCATATTCCTTTAGCAATTCTGGTGCAAGTCTTATCCGTTTTATTGGGGATTATTTCGGGTTTATATCCTTCCTGGTATATGACTTCGTTCCCTCCTGCATTGGTTCTCAAAGGTAGTTTTGGTCTCTCTGCTTCGGGGCGTAAATTGCGTACTGCATTAATAGGCTTCCAATATATAGTTTCAATAGGCCTTATTGTGGCAGCTATGTTTATCCAATTGCAAAACAAATATATGCGTACATTTGATACGGGGTTTGACAAAAACCGGATAGCTGTAGTTAAAATAGGGGAAAAGTTTTACAATAACTCTAAAAACGTATACGCTCAACGATTAAAAGAATATCCCGGAATAGAAGATGTTGCTTTTTCAAGCCAGGAGGTAGGACGCAGTGATACGTATTCCATGCATGATATCGTATACAAAGAGCAAGCCTTTAATCCTATTGTATTGGGAGTTTCATCGAACTTTATGGATGTATTGGGTATTCCTGTTATATCGGGTCGTAATTTTAGGGAATCAGATTCCCGCAACGACAGTGTAGCATATCATATATATAATATCAGGATACAGGAGAAACTGAATATGGTTCCGGGTGATATGTTGGATGCATCATGGAGAGGAAAAGAGTATATAAGTGGTTTTATTAGCAATATTAAAATAAGTTCTTTGCGACACGGAGATGACGATATAGCATTTATATTCCACCCCAAACAACCCTTGTCATACTCTTATATTCGTATTAATGCAGGAGCGGATATACCTGAAGCGGTCGAGCATATCCGTAAGACAGTTGCCGCTATAGACCCTGCTTACCCTTTTAATATTGAATTTTACGATACCATTTACGACCAGCTTTATAATAAGGAAGAATCACTCAATAAACTGATAACTACGTTCAGCCTGCTGGCAATTATCCTTTCAATTGTCGGCGTATTCGGATTGGTGATATTTGAAACCGAGTACCGCAGGAAAGAAATAGGAGTTCGGAAAGTGTTCGGCGCTACGGTAAACAACATACTGGTTATGTTCAATAAAATCTACATACGTATTATCGGTATTTGTTTTATTATTGCCACTCCCGTCGCTTTCTATCTTGTAAATAAATGGCTGCAGAGTTTCCATTACCGTACTCCCATATACTGGTGGGTATTTGCCGCAGCATTCCTGATTGTAACACTCATAACTTTGTTTACCGTTAGTTTCCAGAATTGGCGGGCGGCAACAGCTAATCCGGTAGAAAGCATTAAGTCAGAGTAGTTTAAGCATAGATAGTTTATAATAAGTTAGTAAGAAATACATTTCTCCTGTGAAGACCAAATGTATTTGAAATTTACCGCAATGTCAAATATTTTTACACCATTGTCTAATTATTTGACATTTAAAAATATCTTTGTCTTTTCTATATAATTTATAATTAAGGCAGTACGTATCATGGCATAATATTTGGTTTATTGAGAGGGGAATAGATAATAATCTTACATCTGACTTTAAACATGGCAAATCTATTAAACTTTAAATCTTTCTTTAAATTCTTAGGTAAAAATAAGGCATATACTGCGATAGATATATTCGGTCTATCCATATCGCTTATGTTTGTGATATTAATTGCCGTTTATACGACGCAAGAGTTTTCAACCGATAAGTTTCAGGAAAAGGGAGACCGGATTTACGGACTCGGTAGTGAAGAAGTGCTTGGTTCGGCATGGAAACTCAAACCCCGTTTGATGGATCGTTATCCCGAAATAGAAGAAATTACACCCGTCGTATCAAGCTTTCAGGACCAGACGGTTACCATTGGCGATAATACATTAAGGACTTGTATGCTCTTCTCCGATACATCTTTTTTCAATGTATTTTCATTCCCCTTAATTCAAGGGAATGCTTCAACTGTAATGGAGTCTCCCGGATATACTGTCATATCTGAGTCGTTTGCCCGCAAAGCTTTTCCCGGTAGAGATCCCCTGGGGCAGTCTATCAGGCTCAACGACTCCGTAACTGTGACGGTAAACGGTATTATGAAAGATATCAAAAACACTATTTTTCCGTCGGCCGACTTGCTGGTAAGCATTGAACATATCAATCATTTCAATTCGTATCTCTCTTCCGAAACGTTTAATAATGCGATTGGGATGAACCTTTTTATACTTGTGAAAGAAAATGCTGACCTTCATGCGAAGGTCTCTGACATGGAAGAATATTTCCGTGAGATATTCTGGTGGTTTAAAAATGGTATTGCAAAACACGTCGTACTATATCCGTTAAAAGAAATTTATTTTTCTGAGATCGGCACCTATACCGGCATCAGAAAAGGAGATTGGGATTTTGTAATTATACTTATGTCGGTTGGTATTCTTATTTTATTGTTTGCTGTAACCAACTATATAAATCTTACGGTAGCGCAAACCGGGCAACGTGCCAAAGAGATGTCAACCCGGCGGCTACTCGGGTCATCACGCAGTGAATTATTCATGCGGCTGATGATGGAATCTACGTTGCTGTGCCTTTTTTCTTTCCTCCTTGGACTTCTTTTTGCCTATGCGGCATTATCCCCGGCCAATAACCTGTTGCAAACGAAGATCGACCTGGCAGGCGCCTTTACACCGTTCAACATCTTGATTTGCTTATTGTTTATTGGCGGGTTAGGTATCATTTCAGGTTTAGTTCCAGCAACGATTATATCCAATTCGAAACCGATAGATGTGGTACGCGGCGGTTTCCGGACGAAAACGAAAATGGTATTCAGCAAAGTATTCATTACTTTCCAGAATATGATCACTATTATGATGATTGTAGCTTCCATAACAATGGTGCTGCAAATAAACCACATGATAACCGCACCTTTAGGATACCATACCGAAAATATGGTAGAGATCCCCACACAACATTTTACGTCGAAAGAACGTATTTTTACCTTTGGGAACGAAGTTATGAAGCTTCCATTAGTGAGCAATGTTGCGTATGCTGCAGGCGCTCCATTCAGCGGAAGTAATAATAATACAGTGGAATACGAGGGGCGCAATATCTCATTCCAGATACTGATAGGTGACTCAGCTTATTTTTCCATGCTGGGTTTTGAAATATTACGTGAAAATAATTCGGCTGCGGCTAATCCTGTTTACTTAAATGAACAGGCTATCCGCGAACTGATGATCCCGGAAGATGCGCATAGTTTCAAGTTATACGACAATGATATCCCTATAGCTGGTATCGTAAAAGATTTCCAATTAGGTAATATTTTGCGTGATAAATCGCCGGTACAATTATTACTGAGGAAACACGACCAATATTATCCGTGGAGTATTTTTGTTGGAATACAAGGAGGCCAGATTGAAGTATATGAACAGTTGAAAAGTATTTATGAAACTATTGTAGGGCTTGAAATGCCCGGTAAGTTTATAGACCAGCAAATTGAGGAATCCTTCCAGGCTCAGCGCCGTATCTTGAAAATAGTGATGATCTTCTGTGTAATTGCAATACTGATCTCTTTATTGGGATTGTTGGCTATGTCAACATATTTTATTGTTCAACGCTCACGGGAGATTGCTGTAAGGAAGGTGTTTGGTTCTTCCGATAAAGAAGTACTTTACAAGCTAATAGTTACATTCCTCAGCTATGTGTTGGTTGCTTTTGTGATAGCTACACCGCTCGTAT
>DAMCDT010000238.1:0-6435 GCA_032058265.1 Tannerellaceae bacterium | reverse complement strand
ACAGTTAATAAATTGTTTTGTTCATCGATATAATATATGAACCGAATGAGTTTTCTTATACTGATCTCGCATCAGCTCCCCACATTAATTTTTCGCGAAGTGTTTCATAAAATGTATGATTATATCGTTTTATCACTTTGGTTGTATAGTCTGCTTTACTGATTGTTAATACGGCATCTGCCGGAAATATTTCAGAACGTCCGTCTAATGCTATAAGAAAGTATTTATTTCTGCTCTCGACAGCTAATGTAATTACCGAAGAATCCGGTATAACCAACGGACGTACATTCAAAGAATGGGGAGCCACCGGACTCATAACAAGGCTGTTACTTTGCGGAACGATAATAGGGCCGTTTACACTCATGGAATAAGCTGTTGAACCTGTTGGCGTAGCAATTATCAAACCGTCTGCCTGATAAGTAGCGAGGTAATCTTCACCTATCGATGTATGGATCGTAATCATGGAAGATGTATCCCTTTTTAAAATAGCGATCTCATTCAATGCGTAATTGTATCCTCGAAACAGGCGGTCTTCGGTATTTAAACGTATTAAAGTCCGCTCTTCCACTTTATAATAGTTCTTGAATATCTCGTCTAATGTATCCTCGAGATCATTTCCTCCGATGTCTGCCAGGAAACCTAACCGTCCGGTATTAATTCCCAATATAGGTATCCCTTGTTTATTGACACGTGCGGCTGTACGTAAGAATGTTCCGTCACCGCCTACACTTAAGGCCATATCCAGGTCGAACGTCTCTTCAGTCAATACTCCCACATGCGGTGGATCATAGTTTAATGTACCTTTCAGGAAAAGATAGAAATCATTATCTATATAGATTTCGGCACGTAATGAGGATAGTTTCTCAAACAGACGCTTGATTAAATTCTGTTTTTCAACCTGATGATCACTTCCAAAAACACCTATTTTCATCGGCAAAGCCTTTTATAAATTCATATAATGTAGCAATTCGTTCATCCGTTGCTGTAAAGCTTCATCTACCATTCCTTCTTCCATGTAATGATATAGGACAGTATAATTGAATCTTTCAAAACTACGTATGATAGGAGTCGCATCTTCCAGATCAACTTTTATCGTTATATTCAACCGTCCGGTATCTTTGTCTATATTGGATAATAAGCTAAGTACATGGGCATTGTTAGCTTCGACGATCCGGGCAATATCCGATAGAACATAATCCTGGGGTAATAGTTCTAAAACAATGGTACTGCCTGCTGCTTCCGCATTACATAGTTCGGCAAGTACTTCAATTATCTTATCACGGGTTATCACACCAAGGTATTGGCCATCCAATGCCACTACCGGAAGTATACTTAATTGATACCGTGCCATACGAGCAACTATTTCATGCAGATGGCTGTCTTCTGTTATACTCGGAGCAAATAACACAGGCTCTCCTATGGAAACGCACGGGTCAGGCATTTCCTGTAAATCCTTTTCGGACAATAAGCATTGGTATATTCCTTCGATCACTAATGGAAGATGTTTCACTTTTAGTTCGTCCATCAACGACAATGCATATTCTACGGTATCAAAACTTTTTAACACCGGAAACTCTTTTGTTATGAAATCTTTCAACAACATTCTCTATATATTCCCCAAATCCTGTTAAATTTGCGTTACATTTAATGCAAATGTAATCAAAGATAAAGATATTACGACAAACTATGACGAATTTAAGCGTTAACATTAACAAAGTGGCAACCATCCGTAACGCACGCGGAGGTAATATGCCGGACCTTTTAAAAGTAGCGGTTGATTGCGAGACATTCGGGGCACAAGGTATCACAGTCCACCCCCGGCCTGATGAAAGACATATACGATACGCTGATGTTTATGAACTAAAACCATTGGTTAAAACAGAATTGAACATAGAAGGTTATCCTTGTGATAAATTTATTGATTTAGTATTAAAGGTAAAGCCTAAACAGGTAACATTAGTTCCGGATGCGCCCGATGCCATTACCTCTAATGCAGGCTGGGATGTCAAGCGTAACTTCGAACAATTAAACGAATTAATAGACGTTTTTACAACTGAAGGCATTCGTTCTTCCTTATTTGTGGGAACCGATCTGGAAAACATCGAGTATGCCGCAAGAACCGGAACGGATCGTATTGAATTATACACAGAGCCCTATGCAACATTATTCCCGATAAATAAAAGGGAAGCTATAACTCCTTTTATTGAAGCAGCCAAACATGCAAGGAGCTTAGGGTTGGGAATAAATGCAGGCCATGACCTTAGTCTGGATAATTTATCCTATTTTAGCCGCAACATTCCGTGGCTTGAAGAGGTTTCTATAGGACATGCGTTGATATGCGATGCCTTGTACTTAGGCCTTGAAAAAACAATTGCGTTATATAGAGAATGCTTGAAATAACTTGATAAACTGATAATTTTATTAACTGAATAAGTATAAAAAACAATGAGTATGTTACTTTTCCTACAGGCTATAGGGGCACAAACGATCGAACAAATGCCCGAATTGACAACAGACGTTACAACTGTTGAAGCGAAGATGAATATTTTAGATCTTGCCGTAAAAGGTGGATGGATTATGATTGTATTGCTGATCTTATCGCTTATAGCCATTTATATTTTCATCCAACGCTTGCTTGTTATCCGCCGTGCAGGGAAAGAAGATGAATCATTCATGAACAGGATCAAAGATTATATACATGAAGGTAAACTTGACTCCGCTTTGAGTCTTTGCCGGTCAACCAATACACCTTCTTCCCGTATGATCGAGAAAGGGATTACCCGTTTAGGACGTCCGATGAACGATGTTTTAGTAGCTATTGAGAACGTTGGCAATCTGGAAGTCGGTAAGATGGAAAAAGGTTTCCCGGTGATGGCAACCATTGCAGCCGGAGCTCCTATGATTGGGTTCTTAGGTACGGTAACCGGTATGGTAAGAGCCTTCTTCGACATGGCAAATGCAGGAACTAACGTAGATATTTCTTTACTTTCCAACGGTATATATGAAGCGTTGGTTACTACTGTTGGTGGGCTTGTTGTCGGTATTATCGTTATGTTTGCCTATAACTACTTAGTTTCTCAGTTGGATAATGTCGTGAACAAGATGGAAGCTCGCACCATGGAGTTTATGGATTTATTAAATGAACCTGCAAACTAACGAATATGGGACTAAAAAGAAAAACCAAGGTAGACTCTACGTTCAGCATGGCTTCCATGACGGATGTGATCTTCCTGTTGTTAATATTCTTTATGATAACCTCCACCCTTGTGATTCCGAATGCTATAAAAGTAACATTACCTCAGGCAAAACAGCAAACGGCTGCCAAACCTTTAACACGCGTCACCATCGATGCCAACCTCAATTACTATGTTGCTTTCGGTAAAGAAAAAGAAATGAGAGTTTCATTTGATGATATAACTCCTTTTTTACAGGAAAGTTATGAGAAAGAACCTGAAATGTTCGTTGCTCTATACGCTGATGAAACAGTTCCATACAGGGAAATAGTAAAGATATTAAACATCGCAAACGAAAATAAATTCAAAATGGTGCTTGCCACAAGACCGCAACGATAATTGAAAATAGAAAAGTGAAAATGGAAAACTAAAATCATTTTCAACTTTCAATTTTCAATTTTCAATTATAACAGTATGAAGTTTAATAAAGATGATATATATAGTCTGACTGGAACCATTCTTTTCCATCTACTACTTCTGTTGATACTAGGATTCACGGTATTAAAGACAGTAGTTCCCGAAGAAGAGGGGGGCATATTGGTTAATTTTGGGAACATTGACGCTGCAGCCGGAACATTCGAACCGCAATATACCGGAGAAGTACAGCCTCAGGAAACAGTCTCTCCTCCTCCACAATCTGAAACATCCGAAGAAGAATTAGTTACTCAGGATACAGAAGAAAGCATCGCTTTAGCAGAAGCTAAGAAAGAAGAGGAAAGAAGAAAAGAGGAAGAACGCTTACGTAAGGAGCGGGAAGAAGCAGAACGCCGCCGATTGGCTGAAGAACAACGGAAACGGGAAGAAGCAATTGCCAACCGTGTAGCGGGTTCTTTCGGAAGGGGAAACACTGAAGGAGGCAGCCAAGGGGATGCTGAAACAGGAACAGGTAATCAAGGAAGCCCGTTTGGTAATTCCGATCAGGGAGCCAACGAAGGAACAGGAGGATATGGCTCATTCGACCTGAATGGCCGATCAATCGGAGCAGGAGGTTTACCAAGGCCGGCATATACCGTACAGGAAGAGGGACGCATTGTTATCAATATCACTGTTGATCCGAAAGGGAATGTTATTTTTGCCGATATCGGTAAAGGAACAAATATCGATAATGCTTCCATGCGCAAAAGCGCTATCGAAGCAGCCGGACGGGCTAAATTCAATAGTATAAACGGCACTAATAATCAAAGTGGAACAATAACTTACATATATTCATTGAGATAACGTTTAATGAGTAACGATTAATGATTAACAGATCGATGAAAATTAATCATTAAACGTAATCATTAGACATTAATCGTTAAATATTAATCATTATATTCATGAAAAAAGCATTTGTATTTTTAGCAACCGGCTTCGAAGAAGTGGAAGCTACAGGAACAATTGACGTATTGCGTCGTGGAGAAATTGATACAACAGTCGTTTCAATAACAGGTGATCTTGCCGTAGAAGGCGCTCATGGCTTAAAATTAATAGCTGATAAACTATTCGCAGATACTGACTTCTCTGAGGCCGATGCCCTCGTATTACCGGGAGGAATGCCTGGAAGCAGTAACCTAAATGCATGCGAACCTCTTAAAGAATTACTCGTTAAACATTATAATGAGGACAAATTAGTGGCTGCAATCTGTGCCGCTCCGCTTGTTTTGGGTGGACTTGGTTTGTTAAAAGGACGCAGGGCAACTTGTTATCCCAGTTTCGAACCTCAACTGATCGGCGCAACTATTACAGGCGAAGCTGCCGTTATCGATGGCAATGTCATCACAGGTAAAGGTCCGGGACTTGTATTCTATTTCGCATTAGCTATCGTTAAAGTCCTAAAAGGTAAACCAATTGCTGAAGAAGTAGCCAGCGGACTACTTTTATAATTGAATCGAAGATCGGCCTTAGCCAAAATTGAAAGTTGAAAATTGAAAATGATTTTGGTCATCAAACACATAATCATTACATGGTTTGATTAAGGAATTCATTTTCAATTTTCAACTTTCAATTTTCAATTCTTAATTAAAGACTTTGGTAGATTTGATGATTACATCATTTAAAGGACGGTCGTTTTTGTCTGTTTTGACTAACGACATTTTTTCAACGATATCGAAACCTTCTACCACTTCACCGAATATTGTAACGGAACCATCTAAATGAGGTACACCGCCGATGGTTTTATAAACTTCTCTTCGTTCTTCCGGAATAGTTATCGGCCCTTCTTCAGCCAGTTTATCAATAACCATTAGGGAGACCATATCTGATAATTGAGTTTCCAATGAATCAGCAGCTAACTCAGGATTATCCCTTAATAATTCCGCCCTAAACTTATAAAATAACCAATTACGATGGATATCATTGATCCGGGCTTCCCTTTGATCTAATTCATCATCTGTTAATACTTTTCCTTGTACAAAACAAAACTGTGTTCCGGCTGATGCGCGTTCGGGATTATCTGCATCTATCTCCTTTGCATCAATCAAGGCTCCCCGTTTGTTGAAATACTTATCCGGAAGTATTTCAGCAGGGACGGTATATCCGCCGTCTCCGTCACCGTATAAGACACCGGGTTCACGTTTCTTGGTGGTCGGATCACCGCCCTGTACGACAAAGTCTTTAATGATCCGGTGAAAGATCACTCCTTCGTATTCATTCGATTGGCAGAGTTTGATGAAGTTATCCCGGTGTAACGGCGTATCATTATAGAGTACCACGGTTACGTCCCCCATTGTAGTACTGACAGTCACGTAGACTGGCTTTGTCAGATCAAGTTCTTTCTCTTTACAGCCCGTGCATAAAGCGAAAACACATAAAGTAAATAAAAATAGCTTTTTCATAAGAGTATCATTTAGAGATTAATCGTTTTTATAAACTAACATCCGGCAAGCTTTACAATCAAATTGAAGTCTTAACCGGATATCTTTATATTGTAGATAAAATGGTTCTTCGTAAGGTGATTTTTCTTTTTGCATCACCGGACACCATCCCATGCTGTACCGCAAACAATGCTTTGTAAACATTAAAGGAACATCGGTCTGTTCAGTTATTTCAAAAGCAGGTAATATCGATTCTACTCCATGCTTCCGGTAAAATATTTCAGCTTTTGTATTGGTAACGTTCGCCAAGTAAGTAAGTTTCCGTTCAGGAAAAGGAACAGATTTAACCACGTCCTCTTGTTTTCTTATATGCTGTTGATGGCGTATCTCCCTATTAACAATCAAACGTT
>DAMCDT010000237.1:4779-6461 GCA_032058265.1 Tannerellaceae bacterium | reverse complement strand
TGTTGAATTTATAGTAGTATTTATTACTTTTTTTACATTATGATCATCTTTGGAAAAAATAGTGCTAAACTATGAGACAATTTTTCAAAGTATAAAAGATTTATTGAACTATATTGCTGTGCTAAACCACTTCATCATGCGGATATATCTAAAATTACATTTGATTATATTATTAATTCAGGGATTTTTAACTGCATGGGCTGCACCATATTATTTTAAACAATACCAGGTACAGGACGGACTAAGTAATAATATTGTGAACTGCTGTATTCAAGATAATAATGGTTTTATGTGGTTCGGGACACGTGACGGATTAAACCGTTTCGACGGTTATTCATTCTATGTATACAGGGCAGATTCCGACCAACCTCATTCTATTGGGAATAATAATATTCAAAGTTTTGCTATTGGTCCCGATAGTTCTTTGTGGATAGGAACAATAAGAGGACTTTATAAATATATCCAACTTGAAGATAAATTCGAACTAATTCCCTTTACCAAAGATCTTCAGATAGGGAAAATGTTTTTTAATGCGGAAGGTGAGCTATGGCTTGTATTAGATCGTAAATTAGTAAAATATAATGAACACTTGGATTTTCAACAAACCTATAATGTTCCTGATAATAGCCCAATATCTACAATATGTATTACTCCGCTCGGAAAAATATGGGTTGCCCTTTCTAATGCGATGTTATATGAATTTAACGAAGAAACCGGCGGGTTTGATGGTTTTGATTTATATCAGGATAGACCTGACGTAATATCTAAAAATATAACTTCAATTTATCCTACCCCCGATGGGAATAAATTATTCATAGGGTCATATTCAGGTGGTGTAAAGTTGTTTGACCTTCAAACCCGGACGTCACGTGATATTTTAAGATATGATAAAAATCATGTTGAAATAACAGTGCACGGTTTTCTACAGGTAAATAGTGATGAAGTATGGATTACTACTGAATCAGGATTATTTATTTATAATTTAAAGACGGATAGTTATCAACAAATTAATAGCCGGCCTCTCGACCCATATTCTTTATCAACAAATGCTTTATCATGTATCTGTTTAGATAATGAGAATGGAATCTGGCTCGGAGCGTATGCCGGAGGAATAAATTATTATTCACCATTTCAACCTTTTGAGAAATATTATTCATATCCCGGTGATAATGGTTTACAAGGTGAATTGATTCATGATATTTGTACAGATGATTATAACAATTTATGGATCGCAACAGAAGATGCAGGTATAAATAAATTGGACAGGAAGACAGGTAAGTACACTAATTATAGCCCGAATAACGGAGAAAAAAGTATATCGCATAAAAACATCCATGGACTTGTGGCTGATAAAGATAAATTGTGGGTGGGCTCAATTTATGGTATTAATGTTATTGATATACCAAGTGGAAAATTGGTTAAAACATATAACCGGTCTAATTCGGCTTCATGGAGAGAGCATGTGGTTGTAAGCATGAAAAAATTGAAAAATGGGAAATTATACGTAGGAACATCACTCGGTATGTTTTATTATAATGAAATTTCCGACCAATTCGATTTTATGCCGCAATTTCCTAACCGTTACCGTATTCAATGCATACACGAGGATCAATCCGGGACTATTCTTGCGGGTACGGTGGGCGGCGGGGTTTATTATTATAATTCCGAAGAAGATAATTATG
>DAMCDT010000237.1:0-4769 GCA_032058265.1 Tannerellaceae bacterium | reverse complement strand
ATTATGGCCAGATCGAACATGATACGATAGGTTCGTATAACAGCAATACCGTAAACGATATATTTGAAGATAAATATAACAATCTATGGTTTGCTACATTGGAGGGGGTCTGGAGAAAAGATAGTAAGACCGAAGCTCTTACCCATTTTTCAATACATAATGGAATGCCCAGTAATATTATGTTTAAGATATTGGATGATTCCACAGGTACTCTATGGATTAGTACCGCCAACGGTTTGGTCTCTCTTGACCCTGAAACAGAAGAAATAACCGTGTACAAGCAAGATCATGGATTAATAACCAATCAATTCAATTATAATTCGGGATGGAAAGACGATGACGGGCGTTTGTACTTTGGTATGGTAAAAGGCATGATTAGTTTTAAACCTGAAGATCTAAAGCTACATGAAAAAAGAATGATGGTATATCTTACCAATATTCTGATTTATAATAAAACGATTGGTGGTAACATACCCATTTATCCGGTTACGTTTTCAGATAAGATTGAGCTTAATCATGACTGGTCTACCTTCAGTATCGATTTTACTGCATTAAGTTATATAGCCCCTAACATTACCGAATATGCTTATATACTTGAAGGTTATGAGAGTAATTGGACTTATTTGTCCGGTTCACATAGGGCTTATTATACCAAGCTACCTCCAGGACAATACAATTTTAAAGTTAAAGCAGCTAATGTTTCCGGTGTATGGAATGATGTTCCTACTGTTCTTAAAATTATTATTACCCCTCCCTGGTGGCAAAGTAATATCGCTAAACTCATTTATTTTATTTTGATTGTTGCATGTTTTATTTACTTGTATCATATTTTAATGCAGCAAAATAAAAAGGAGGTATTACAGAGTATTAAAATACTTGAAAATGAAAAAGAAAAAGAATTATATCAGGCTAAGATCAGTTTCTTTATTAATATTGCCCACGAAATACGTACTCCGCTTACTTTGATAAAAAGTCCGTTAGATAAGGTCATGCGAAACACAGAAGTGCCGAAAGAAGTTATGAAAGACCTTATCGTAGTAAATAAAAACTCCGATCGTTTATTGGCATTGGTTAACCAACTATTAGATTTTCGTAAAACAGAAATAAAAGGATATAGTCTCAACTTTGTTAAAACGGATATTAGAGTTCTTATCCAGGATATTTACGACCGTTTTAAAAATGCGGCGGAGAAAGATGGGTTATCCTTTGAAATAAGAATCGAGACCGGATTAAGATATGCTTATGTTGATAAAGAAGCATGTACGAAAATAATCAGTAATCTCCTGACAAATGCCTTTAAATATGCCCGTAGCTTTGTGCTTATCACACTCACTTTTCCGGAAGAAGAGGGGCTTTTCGTAATTGATGTCAGTAATGATGGGGAATCGGTTCCAAATGATATTAAGGAAAAGATCTTTGAACCCTTCTTTCGTGGAGAAGATTCTGCCCATAAACCCGGAACAGGGCTTGGCCTGCCTTTAGCTAAATCGCTGGCAGAAATGCATCGCGGGAGCTTAACCATTGAAGACTCTGCAGAACTGAGTACGATTTTCAGGCTTTGCATACCCGTAAATCAACCTAATTCAATTCAATTACAGGAAGAAGAACGTATAAACCCGGTAATTGAATCTTCTATTTATGAATCAGATAATTCACGTCCAACAATTCTCATTGTCGAAGATAATGTTGAAATGAGAAACTACATTGGTAGTGAATTAAATGCATATTATAATATTATCACGGCAAACAACGGAAAAGAAGCTTTACATAAATTAGAAGAATATAGCATCCAGTTAATAGTAAGTGATATAATGATGCCGGTAATGGATGGTTTTACCTTTTTAAAAGATGTAAAAACGAATATCGAATATAGCCATATCCCTGTCATTATGCTAACTGCTAAAAATACCGTTCAATCTCGACTGGAAGGTTTAGAGTTAGGAGCGGACGCTTATATTGAAAAGCCGTTCTCGTTGGATTTATTATTAGCTCAAATTGTCAATTTGCTGACAAATAGGGAAAATATACGTAATTCTTATTCTCAATCACCGGTTGTTCACTTAAAATCGATGGCCTATACCAAAGCAGACGAACACTTTTTAGAAAAGTTGAATGAAATCATACAAACCCATATATCGAATATTAATCTGGATGTTGATATGATAGCCGATTTAATGAATTTAAGTCGTCCAACCTTGTATCGTAAGATTAGTGCTTTATCAAACCTGACACCAAATGAATTGATACGGATTGCCCGTCTGAAAAAAGCAGCTATGTTAATCATGCAAAAAGATATGAAAATATATGAGATATCAGAAGCTGTCGGATTTAGTTCTCAATCCTATTTTAGCCGGTCGTTTATGAAACAGTTTGGTATGACTCCATCAGAATATGCTGCAAATAATAAAAAATAGTTGATTGTTTAATAAAACAAATGACAGGGAAGGAGGTATTTCATAATAATTGTATTTTATGATCTTTTCGTTGACTATTTGACACTTTTGTTTAAAAACTTCTTCATATTTTCGTATTTTTGGTAAAAATTTGGAGTAAGTGACGATGAGGAAGTTGGTTTTTCTTTTGTTTTGTTTTTGCACACTATATAGTACGGCTCAGACAATCCCTACATTATATCGATCGGTTGACCAGGATAAGATGAATCATTGGGCTGATTCGGTATTCGATGCGTTAAGTTATGACGAACGTATCGGCCAGCTTATTATGGTAATTGCCAATCCTACCTCAGACAGCCGGAATATGCAGAAACTGATGTGTTATGTAAATGATATCAAAGTTGGCGGAGTACTCTTCCACAAAGGGAATCCGGTTACCCAGGCTGAAGTAACCAATAAAATACAAAAAGCATCCCGGGTGCCATTATTCATCTCCCTCGACGGTGAATGGGGGCTATCCATGCGATTGACCGGAACTACCCGTTTCCCACGTAATATGATGCTTGGGGCTATTGAAAATGACCAACTCATTACGCAATACGGCGAAGAAGTCGCACGGCAATGCAAGGAAATGGGTATCCATATCAATTTTGCTCCTGCTTTGGATGTAAACAGTAATACGGACAATCCGGTGATCGGAACGCGTTCGTTCGGCGAAAATCCGGACGCCGTAGCCGATAAAGGCATCGCTTACTCCAAAGGATTAGAGAAAACAGGAGTGATCTCTGTTGCTAAACATTTCCCTGGCCATGGGGATACATCGGATGATTCGCACTTTACTCTTCCTGTTATATGGCATGATAAAGCACGGCTTGACAGTGTAGAATTACTTCCTTTCAGAAGATATATTTACGATGGCTTTGCGGGAATGATGACATCACATCTATACGTTCCCTCTTTGGATAAGGCAAAAGATACTCCGGCTTCTTTCTCGTCTCCTATCGTCACTGACTTGTTGCAGAAAGAGTATGGTTTCCAGGGATTGACTTTCACAGATGCTTTAGCCATGAAAGGTGCAACCGGAGATAAAAAAGAATGTGTAGCTATAAAGGCCATCCAAGCCGGAAATGATATATTGCTGGCATCAGCCACGCCGATCAATGATATGGATTCAATTAAGAATGCTATAAAAGACGGACGTTTAGATCTGAAAGACATTGAAGCAAGATGCTTGAAAATACTGAAATATAAATATATAGTTGGGCTTAATAATTATAAGCCGATCGTAACAAAAGGCCTTTCCGACCGGTTGAACTCTTCGCATGCTGCCTGGTTGGCAGCCAAATTAAATGCGGAAGGTATTACTTTATTGAAGAATGAGTCTGATTATCTTCCTCTGAAACAATTGGACAAAAAAAAGATCGCTGTCTTATCTTTGGGAGATTCGAAAGGGAATGAATTTCAATCGATGCTGAACCGGTATGACAGTGTGGCCTTTTTCAGTATAGCAAGGAATGCTACGGCTGCGAAACAAAAAGAGGTTTATAAAGAGTTAGAAAAATATGACCTGATCATTTGCGGTGTTCATACGGTACGCATTCCTGAAAGTAAAGAATTACAGCAGTTGGCAGAAAAGAAAGAGGTAGTATTTTCTTTTTTTACCCTTCCTTATTTCTGTAAAGACTATAAAACATCTATTGGTAAAGCGAAAGCGGTTGTTATGGCTTATGAGGGTACTCCGCTGGCGCAAGAATATGCGGCACAACTGATCTTCGGCGGTATTCCTGCAAAGGGCAAGCTGCCTGTTTCCATACCTGGACTGTATTTTGCAGGGACAGGTATATTTACCGAAAAAACACGTTTAGGTTACCACGAACCGGAAGAGGTAGGTGTAAATGTAAAACGATTAGAGATGGTCGACTCCATAGCGCTCGAAGGTTTAAAGGGTAAAGCTTATCCCGGTTGCCAGATATTAGTAGCTCAAAAAGGAATGATAATATATTATAAATCGTTCGGCCATTATGATTTTAATAAAAAGCAAAAAGTAACGAACGATGCTGTTTATGATCTTGCATCTGTATCTAAAACAGCAGGAACTTTATTGGCCGTAATGCAGGGATATGATAACAAATCGTTTATGTTGAATAGTAAGATATCCGAGTTTATTCCTGAATTACAGGGTACAGATAAGAAAGACCTGATCATTAAAGACCTCCTTTATCACCAGTCCGGGCTTGTATCTACCATACCTTTTTATACCAAAGCTATTGATAAAGATAGTTATACCGGTAGTTTATATAGTGCGTCAAAAAACGCAACCCATCCGGTACAGTTTGATGCGAAAACGTATGTACGAAACGACTTTTCATACTATCC
>DAMCDT010000236.1:0-6503 GCA_032058265.1 Tannerellaceae bacterium | reverse complement strand
CTGATGATAATGGAAAATACTCAATGGAGTCATCGCCAGGGATGAAAAAATTACTAAAACAGGATAAATTGTCGGTATTGTATGATGAATAGCCGTGAATAAAAAGAGAAAACAACACTATGTGCCTCGTTTTTACTTGGATGCTTGGGCTATAAATAATCAAATATGGTGTAAAAGCGAAGAGAAAATATTTCTTGCTGCATTAGAAAATGTTGCGAATATTCGTGATTTCTATAGGTTAAAGCCAATTTCTCAGAAAGCACATGAACTTATTGAATACTTTGTGGAACTTATACAAGAACCTCTCAGGGAGAATGTCAGAGAATTAATGAATACTCTCTCTTCAATATGTAATATCTATGAAAATCAACGAATTATAGAGGAAAGAGATAAGTTTACAGAAGAAGAGGATATCTATATAAATAATGTGTTAGAGAACTTTTATTCTCATATAGAAGGGATGGCTGCACCATGTCTGTATGAACTTCAGCGTGGCAAAGTGGAGTTTTATAATGACCTTAAAAAATCGTTGAGTTTTTTGTTGTTTTTGTGTATGCAATTTAATCGAACAGAAAAGGTGAAAAGAAATATTTACTCACTTGTCTCACAGCATTTTCATGATGGGTATCCTATTGTAAGTATTGCGATAGCTTTTTGGCTTAGCTCGAAGATGTACACTGAAGAATGGATGATTACTATTTTACAGAATAAAGCGGATGAAGTATTTATTACAGGAGATCAGCCTGTAATAAATTTGAACAAACCAAGGAGTATGGATGAAGAGTATGAAGAAATGATTCTTTATTATCCTATTTCACCGAAGTATGCTATTCTGTTGTCAAAAGGTTATGGAAGACGGGTTCTCACAATCCAAGTGTCAACTGAAGCAGTTACCTTCTATAACAACCTCATCTATTCTAACTCTTATCGTTCTATTTATTCAATTGATAAAGACAGTCTTGCCAGATTTTGATTTCTCATTCTCTTAAATGTTTTTTAATTAGTTGTGTGCAAATTGTGTGCAAATACAAAACAAAAAGCACCTACAGATTCTTCTGTAAGTGCTTTATTCTTAGGTGGTGGTCCCACTTGGGCTTGAACCAAGGACTCCCTGATTATGAGTCAGGTGCTCTAACCAACTGAGCTATGGGACCTGATCAGAGTCAAACTCTGAAATCGGGTGCAATATTACGACTTTTTATTCATTCATGCAAATGGTTAGAAAAAAAATCCGCTTAAAAGGGTAAATAGTGCAATATAGCTGAGTAGAGCTATACCTAATATTTTTCCACGTGCGGATGGATAAACGGGTTCGACACTTTTATTTCTTTTTGAATAGTAGCGTTTTATGTAATAATGATATAGCAGGTAGATTAAAAAACCTATAACCATTCCAGCTAATCCTCCGGCTACAATATCAGATATAAAATGTACACCCAGATAGACACGTGAATAGGCCATTATAAATGCCCAAACAAAAATTGCAATACTATAAATCCGGTTACGAAATAGCAGGGCCGTGAATAGCGCCATGCCAAAAGAAACAGCCGAATGCCCGGAAACGAACCCATAAGGCTCCAGGATGCTCTCATAGAGCGTACGGACATCTTCCATAAACGAAGGATGGAAAATAGGCCGTGGACGCGCAAAAAGCGGTTTGGTGATAAATGAAGAGAACAGGATACACAGGATATCTATTATCAGGATAGAACCCAGTACAGGCAACCATTCTTTCCAGCTTTTCTTATATATAAGCATGAAGCAAAAGAAAATAATAAAAGGAAGCCAGATCAACAATCCTGAATAGAGCCACATCACCTGGTCCCAGAAAGGACTATGAGAGCTGTTGATCAGGAAGAACAGCCCTCTTTCCATTTCCAATATCTTTTCAAGCATTATTTCTCAGCAGCTTCGTCACCGGCAAATTCCATAAGGTAGGCTTTAATAAAACCGTCTATCTTTCCATCCATGACTCCGTTAACGTCGGAGGTCTGGAAGTTGGTGCGGTGATCTTTTACACGGCGGTCGTCAAATACATAACTGCGGATTTGCGATCCCCACTCAATCTTCTTTTTGCCCGCCTCGATCTTTTGTTGTTCGGCCATTCGCTTCTGTAAAGCGATATCATAAAGCATGGAACGCAAAAGGCGCATCGCATTCTCACGGTTACCCAATTGTGAACGGCTTTCGGTATTCTCGATAAGGATCTCACGAGTTTCGCCTGTATCAGGGTCTTTGTAATTATAACGCAGGCGTACACCTGTTTCCACTTTGTTTACATTCTGGCCTCCGGCACCTCCCGAACGGAATGTATCCCATGTATAATCAGCCGCATTTATTTCGATTTCAATAGAATCGTCAACCAACGGGGTAACAAATACGGAAGCAAACGACGTCATACGTTTACCCTGTGCATTATATGGTGAAACACGCACCAGGCGATGCACACCGTTTTCTCCTTTCAGGTAACCATACGCATAGTCGCCTTCAATCTGCATGGTAACCGATTTAATGCCTGCCTCATCCCCTTCCTGCAGGTTGCTTATTGTAAGTTTGTACTTATTGGCTTCAGCCCAGCGCATATACATACGCATCAGCATAGATGCCCAGTCCTGGCTTTCTGTTCCTCCGGCGCCGGAATTGATCTTCAGGATACAACCCAACTGGTCGGCTTCCTGCCGAAGCATATTGCGGAATTCCAGATTTTCCACAGCCGACAAAGCCTTCTCGTAAGCAGTATCCACCTCTTCTTCAGAAGTAATACCTTCTTTAACATATTCGTATGTAAGTTCAAGCTCTTCGGTAGCCGCATGGACTTCATTATACAATTCAATCCACTTTTTTAATTCACGAACGATTTTCATCTGGGCTTCCGCACGTTTCGCGTCTTCCCAAAAGGCAGGGTCTTGTGTCCGTAATTCTTCCTCTTCTAACTTGATGGTCTTACCATCGATGTCAAAGATACCCCCTCAGCGCCTTCTCGCGCTCCAACACATTATGTAGCTGGTCTGATGTTATCATAATTTTCTATTTTGCTTGCAAAAGTAGAAAATTAAGTTGACAGTTGACAGTTGACAGTTGAGAATTCTTATTCCTTACACCTAAATATTGATAATTTTTAGCCGAACAAATTGTCAACTGTCACTTGTCAACTGTCAACTAGAAATGTTAATTCTCCGCGTACATTTCCTCTATCTCGTTAGCGTATTTTTCAAGGATGACCGGGCGGCGAAGCTTTAGTGTATCTGTTAGTTCGCGGCCTTCCATGGTAAACGGTTCCGCTAATAAGACAAAGCGTTTAATTTTTTCGTAAGAAGCCAGGTCTTTCTGCCGTTCCTCTACATGCGATTCAATCAAGCGGATGATCTCATAATTCTTTACCAGTTCTTCGCGGCTATTAAACTCTATACCCTTTCGTTTGGCATAATCTTCCAGCATCTCAAAATCAGGCACGATCAAAGCTCCCACAAACTTCCGTTTATCGCCTATCACAGCGATTTGGGCAATAAATTTGTCATTACCCATCAATATTTCGATGGCCTGCGGAGCAATATATTTTCCGTTTGATGTTTTGTAGAGGTCTTTTATACGTTCCGTGAAAAACAATACATCACCTTCCAGGCGTCCGGCATCACCGGTACGGAAAAAGCCGTCTTCCGTGAAGGATTTGGCATTTTCTTCCGGTTTGTTGTAATATCCGGAAGTAACCGTTTTTCCTTTTACTAATATTTCGTTGTTCGATTCGTCAATCCTGACTTGCACATCCGGCATAATATTCCCGATCGAACCGATTACAAACTCTTCCATCGGACAGAAAGATACCGTTGCTGTTGTTTCACTCAATCCATATCCGTAGACAATCGGAATATTTACAGATTTAAGGAAAACATACACCTCATCCGATAAAGGAGCGCCAGCCGCAGGAAAGAGCTTTCCTTTTTCTATTCCTAATACTTTCTTTAAAACAGTAAAAATAGTTGCGTCATAAAACTTAAACTTCATCGCTAGGAAGGAAGGAGGTGTCAGCCCCTTATTCTTATACTCAATGTTATATGCATAACCGGTCTTTACCGCGTTCAAGGCAAATTTACGTAACGGTCCGGGGAAGCTGTTGATCTTCTCCTGTACACCCACATACACTTTCTCCCAGAAGCGCGGCACATTACACATCATCGAAGGACGCACCTCCACCAAGGTTTCCTGTATTTTCTTCGGATCCCGGTTGATAGCGACTTTTGTACCCCGCGTCAGGCAAAGATATGTCCAGGCCTTTTCGAATATATGCGTTAACGGTAGGAAACACATCGACGTTTCCTTATCCGTAATGATTGGCAGTCGGATCGGATGGATACGCATCGCCTCAAGGAAATTGGAATGATGCAGCACTACTCCTTTTGAATTTCCGGTAGTACCCGAAGTATAAATAATGGTTGCCAGATCCTCCGGTGAAGCTTCTTTCATCCGAACTTTTACAGTCGTTTCTGCCAAAGCATTATCGCCTAAACGCAGAAAGTCTTCAAAATACATGGATGTTTTATCATCCGGATTCAATTTAACTTTCCGGTCAAATACGATCAACCTTTTCAGTACGGATGACGACTTCTGAACAATAAAAGCATTGTTATACTGCAATTGTTCGCCGACAAACAACGTATTGATATTAGCATCATTAATGATATAATCCACCTGTGCAGGAGAGCTTGTCGCATACATGGGCACCGGCACCGCGCGGTTGGCATAACCTGCGAAATCCGTGATCAGGCACTCTGGCATATTCTGCGAATAAATACCGATATTTTCATGCTCCACAATGCCAAATTCAGCCATTGCTTTCGCGGTAAGCATAATCGTTTCAGAAAAAGTACGCCAGGAAATCTTGAGCCATTTACCACTATCGTCGTCGCGATATTTTAGAGCGGTACGGTTACCGTATTTCTTTGCCTGATGATGGATTAACTCTGCAAAATGGTAATTGATCATAACCTTCCGTTTTAGAATTGATGAACAAAAGTAATTTATTCCATCGTATTTGTAACCACATTATTTTAAGTTTTTACACACAAACACCAAATTTGTGCAATACAAGAAGACTTATCTCAACCTTATTTGTGTATCAATAAAATATAATATACCATCTTTCCCAAATAAAACATTATTGGGAACAGCATCAAATATTTCATATTGATCATTATGATATTCGTCTGGATAATCCATTACAAAACCAACAGATTTCATGTACTTTTCTATTTCATCAGGATTTGCTTCCCGTTTAGCTTGCACAAATGGCTGTGTCAAAACGGCGCAAAACTCACCTATCGAATTTTCAGCAAATCCAATAAGTGTATAGGGTATATTATTAAAAAAATAATTGTGGGCGAAAATCCTTATAAAGAAATTGGTTAAGTCATCCCCAGCATATTCAAAATTATTTAATTTGATAACGGAAGAATTACCATCATAGAAAACCTCATTTTCACCACCTTTATCTAAATAAGTCAAAGGCAAACCGGTTAAATCAACCCATAGAAGGTTTTGGTTGGCGTATTCTTTTAATTGTTGGACTTGCCTTCCCTTATAGCCCTCTGCCGGTTCAACATTTCCTGCTGTTTCTTTACATCTTCTAACGACATGGGATGTTTCCTCCAATAATCTATTGACCGGCGACTTTTCTCCATCCATTCCTTGTGGAACTTGTTTATGTATTTCCATTCCATTTCTTGACAAGTTTCATTTTGAACAAATGTAATAATAATTTACATTTCGGCATATTATAAAGCAAATTTACGCTGGTTATAAACTAATAAATAAGACAAAGAGTCTGTCCAAAAGAGAATATAGTTCTTGGACAGACTCGCTCACTCAGTTTTTACCGCCTATGACTTATCCGGAGGCCGGTCACTTTTTTTCGTTCGCTTCAGCAGGAAGGAAAGGAGCGAAACGATAAATTCAATTACTTTGCGTGCCTTTTCAAATTTCATTGTGTGTTGTTTTTTGGGTAAATAATCTGATCCAGTGAATGGCATATACGGCTGATCATCCGTTTGTATGCCGAGCGGTTGTCGCCGTTCTGTTCACTGATATAAGGACTGTAAGCAATCTCGTGGGCATACGCGTCATACAAATGGCTGACGGCAGCGGCAGGCTTATAAGCCGAAGAGATCAGACGTCCGAAATCGAGGAAACTGTTCAGCGGGGTATCATAACTGCGAAACACTAGCCCGCTGCTGGACGGTTCACTTTTCTTTCCATGCCAGTAGGCGTTGCTGCATCCATATCCGGTGATACCGAAATAATTGTGGTGGCGGGTTGCCAGGGAACTCTCTCCCCATCCCGACTCGACGGCACTTTGTGCCAGCACAGCCACCGGATGAACACCATACATCGCCTCCACCTGCTCCGCATACGGAAGAAACCTTTCGGTAAAAATTATCTTATCCATAATTTTTATTAATGGAAAATTGAAAGTTGAAAATTGAAAATGATTTTCCTCTTCATCATCCGAC
>DAMCDT010000235.1:0-6504 GCA_032058265.1 Tannerellaceae bacterium | reverse complement strand
GGGAAGTCTGTAAATTGATCTCTTTTCCCGTTTCCTTATCCGTCAGGTAAGCATCCTGGTTGAAGCCGGTGGCCTTTTCAAAGCTTAATGTGATCTCTCCCGCATCACGTAAACGTAATCCCAATGGAATTGTTCCGGAGAAGTTGCTGGTCGAGTTGATCGCTAAAGCGTCATTATTGGTAGTCAACGTATAGACTTCAAGACCTATTTCATCATAGAATATCTTATGCATATCTTCTTTCGCATTGTAATCCGGAGAAGCGCTTGCCATATTATGGATTACGGCATAACTGGTCCGGTTGCCCTGAGTAGCTTTCATGCGTAAGATGTTTCTTTCTGTATTTGATTCACTACGTAGTTGGTAAGGACTGCCTTGCGTCGTGGATGTCCACGCCGAAGACATTCGCACGTTAGTGACCACATTAGTTCCTTGAGTAGTACTTTTCTTAACGTAAAATGATTGCAACGGAGCAATATATCCATTGATCTCATTTGGAGTTGTGGAAATCGTATGCCTGTTAGGTCCTGATATGGTATCTATCATAAAATTACTGAAGCTGTTCTCAATTGAGCCATTCCATATTGCATACCCATTTGCAAGCTTTGAGCTATTATTACTGAAAAATTGCTGCACATTCAGATAAGCCATAAAAGGATTGACTACCTGTATATAATTTGCTCCCGGTACATCATTACTTACTTCCAGATTAAACTCAGGTTGAGTAGGAGTAATCATTCCATCAGTGATGAATCTGTTTTTATCAGTACGATCAAAATAACCTCCTCCCCGAGGATAATCTATTCCGTTTTGATCTTTATAAGAATCAGCATTTTGTTCCGGGAAATTAAAGGATTTGTCCCTGTTGTTTGTAGTTGATGTAACCTTTAAGTTAAAGGCTGTTCCCAATTTCAAGGATTGATCTAATTCTCCAAATGTGGCTGTAAGCTTATTCTTATCAGCCGTATTCCCTGTATTAACAGGATGATTCATCTGGAACAAGTTCATATAGACATCTCCCCATTGAATAGTTGAACCATTAGTATAATGATAATCGCCGGAATACATGCTCTTTAACGGAGCCGACCACATGATGAAACGGTCTTTCTCTGTCGATGTTAACTTCAACTCTACCGAAGCGCCTCCTTTGTAATCCAACCAATGGATTCCTGCTATCATTGCACGGTCTTCCATCGTTATGTTGTTACAAGAAGCCGAGGCTTTCAATTCAGGATACTTCGGTGCATTAGAAGGAATTAATACATCCACGCAACCTGAAGGGCAATAAGAAACTGATGATTCAGTACCGCTTGAAGTAATTTCCACCCAGTTATTCGGATTATGCCAGTCTGTATTTACCAGACCCGTCCATTTCATTACAGTTGGATTGCTACTTGATGGAACTACCTTAAATTCTATCTTCTTTAATGGCAGATAGGTCGTCGGAATTGAAGTAAATTCCGGTTTGATATAGTATATTTTAGGAGACTCTGATATAGAAGCTATAAACGGACTAGGATAACCATTTATTGGAGCTCCTGTATTGTCATAATATTTAATCGTTACTCCAGAAGGTATTTCTTTTATTTTAAATGTATGTTGACTGCCATCACATAAAAGTGTATTATTGGGTGATTCAAGTTCCGCCACATAAATATAGATGTTACCTTTAGATGGATAAGAGGTTGAGTTTTTATGTGAATATTGATAATGAATCAATCCTCCCGAGGCAGGCGCCTGAAATTGCAATCTATTATTTACAATATTAAATTGTCCTTCAGTACTACCAGAAATATGTGTAATTGAAAAATCGTCCATGCCAGGCCTTACCGGGAAAATAGTAAATATATCGTTCTCCAGGATATCCAAAATTGCTATTTCATTATTCGAAAGGGTATAATAATCAGGAGTCAAATAATATTCTGAAAGAATGGCCTCATTTGTATTCCAATCACAATCTTTAAAAGTATTTTCATCTGTACGCCAGACATTTCCTTTATTATTGTCAAAACTTTCATCAGCCACACGAATAATAAATGTTTTCGCAATGTCAATAACATTCTGCAATGGTACAGTGACATGATAATTATCACCGGGATAAACAGGATAATCAAGGGTTGCACGGTAATAGATAGTGCTTCCAGATACAGATTCATCGTAAATTTTGATCGGAGTATTTGCATTCATCGCAGCTTCCCCATCATTGTATATGGTAAATCTAATACTATTACTTTCGAATCGCAGGTTTTTGATAATTGCATCCGGTATTTTCACCAAAGGCTTATATACATTCTTACCGGATTCTTCAAAGATTGAATAATAGGGTGTTTGCCCGATATTCATATTATAAAGAGGGGTTTCGTATGCATCATTTGCATCCTTATAAAAAGAAGCAGTAGGCGACAATGGATGAGGAGGAACCGGCTGGGGTATAGTTAAATCATCATTGATTTTCATCGGGGAATACATAAACTGATTCCAAACAATACGAGCCGGAGCTAAATCCATATTTGCTCCCTGAACAGCGTAAAGGTATGTATTCGTAGCACTACTTTCAGAACCGGACACTAACATATCACATGAATAGTCACCATCCAAATCCACTATAACCGGATACTCAAAACCTGTATTTGACTTAACCGTTTTCTTAAATAAAGTGACATTCCGGTCCCCATCGTTTAAACCTACAAACGGTTTGATTGGCCGTATAATGCGTAAAGACGTCTCATCTCTATAGCAGATTTCATTCACTCCATCATTATCAAAATCGAACAATGAAATACCTGTATTAACCGACGCATCAGAATGCTCCATCATAAATGATACTTTCAGCCGGTCAAAAACAGATAATCCGGGAGTGTTATCCCATGTAAAAGAAATAAGGGACCCAAAAGCTCTCCCGTCCTCTTCTGGTCCTCCGGTCCTTGGATAAGAAGCCGCCATCTCCTCAATTACATTCGGATGTATCGGGTAACCCGTCCAGGCATTCCCATATCGATAACAGTAAAACATCGGGCCGAGTAAAGATATTTCGGGCAGCTTTTTCCCGTTTTGTATCCGTCCATCAACATCCGCTATATACATATATGAATAAGTACCCGTCGTTCCATGGTTGGATAAGGGAATATTCAGGATTGCTTTAAGCTCTGCCGTAGAATTAGAAGAATTATTTTTATCTAAATCGGCACTCCAGGCAACTATTCGCAGTTTGTTTTCAGATCCACCATTCCCACCTGTCTCTGAACTAAAATTAGTTTTAACATAATATGAAACAACAATTTCAGGCCGTCCGTCTCCATCGATATCAGCCACAGCAGTACGACCATCTGTAAATGCACGTACTGCATTAATACCTGTTAACGTTCCGTTCCCTTGCAACCATGCCTTCTGATCGGCAGGAAGTTTATCCATAATATTCAATGTTTTAAATGTACCAGTATTCGCAGTAGCATTATAATCAATCTGAATATCGTAATATATTTTTCCACCGGCACATATTTCGTATCTTCCGTCTCCGTCAATATCATAAACAGACGCAAATCCTATTTTAGAATTTCCCCTGGCAGAAGTAGAAGTACCTTCAACTCCTTTAAAATCACGCCCCACGTAGGCAGATCCAGTTGTCGCAGGATCATTATTTAATGTTTCATAAGTTAATAATAATTTACCTGTCTGAGCATCAAAGATTTTATTATAGGCTAAAATTTCAGCACGCCCATCTCCATCGAAATCCACAATCTGTATTACCGGAGTTGAGAAAGAAGTGTTACTGGTTGTATTGGAATAAGATACTGGCCCCCATTTTCTTGTTGCACTCCATACACCATCTGTTTCGGTCACTTCATAAGAATACAATTGCTTTCTAGTTGCTGTAGTTGAAGTATTTGCCGTAGCAAAAATGATCTCTCCCTTTCTGTTACCATCCGAATCAATCAAAGCCATACTTCCCGGACTACCATGATATCCATCACCAAAAGGTGTATAAGATGCTGGTAAATCAATTGTCATTAACCGTTTTCCGGTTTGACCATTAAATATATGTATCGCACTTACCGTTACATCATAATTACCAGCTGCAGCAGAAGATTTAAATCCCAAGGCCACAATTTCCGGTTTTCCGTCATTGTTCAAATCGCCAACTAAAGGTATATGATAATCATATACCTGGTAAGGGCTTATGGCTGTGCCCGGATTAGAGACGGTAATATTATCATAATCTGGTCCTGATACAGCATTTTTACTAAATATTCACCAGTAATAAACTTATATTGTGGATTAAAAACTACAGTCGCCATATCTATTTGGCATTGGGTACCTGCGTCAATATAACCTGGTAAGTCTGATAGATTTCCGATAGTAAGGTCAATAAGGTTTATGCGAACCGTACCTGTTTCAGTAAACACGCGTCCGTGTGAGTCTGTTCCGGAAACACTAAATTCAAATTTTCTTTCCTTTTTATAATTATTATCCCACGCAGTAATCGTAACATTCCGCCCCGATATAGAATACATATCCCCCGGTTGAAATGAGGTGTTAACAAATTGAAAAGCCACGTTATCCGCATGAAGTCCGTCGGCATAGTTAAGAACATAAGTTGCCAAATCAATCACAGTATCTCGGGGATTATTATTATAATACATACGTACATCCCCGTCTATAACTTTAAAACCGTTCATATCTATTGCTCCGATAGATCGTTTCTGTGGTCTCACTGATCCTAACTGATCGTATGTCAAATGTGCAAAACCTTCGGTATCATATATTTTTGATCCAATAGCATCCAAACTTTCCCCTCTTTCTAATATTGTAGTAGATGAGCCCAGCTGATATAATTGATGGTATGCTCTTCCTTCAAAATTTCCGGTGGCAATTGTAAGCGCAGGATTAAAATAATCAGTATCAAAATTACTAATTGGAGTTCCACCAGTAATTCCATTTGCATAAAAAGAATAAGCAGAACCTGTACCATTGCCTATTATATTACTACTACAATATTGCTGGATGTTATTTCCGGAAGTAATTATTGATCCACCCGCAAAAATATTATTTATAAATAATCCACTTGCACTTGAATTAACTATCTGGGCATTCCCTGACTTATAAACGGTATTATTAACAAAAGCGACATATCCACGAGCAAGTGCTGAAGTATTTGTGCTTACATAATCCGTAACAACCACATTGGTTGCAGTATTGCCTGAAAAAGTACTATTATATATTCTGATATTTCCATTTTTAATATTGCATATATTGCCTGTTCCTCTCGAATTATTTATTATGCTACTATTAAATATATTTATTTCAGATACAAAAACATGATAAGTACCTCCAGTAGTAACCATATAAATCAGGTCTCGATTTCCACTAATAACATCACTATTCTGTATAGTTACATTATCCAATGTCACCACATTACCATTATGAGAGACTTTTATAACATTGAACGTTTCATTTTTATCCCCTACAAATCCATCAAAAATAATATTGCGGAATGTAATATTACACCCTTTATCTACCGCTGAAGTTTTATAAATCCCAATTGCATCCGAACTTCCTGTATATTGAGGAACAAAAGTAACCTGTCCCACAGCTCCAGACCTCTTATCAAACACAAATAATATACCTCCCTGTTCACTACCTAATGTCAATGTTTTTGATAATGTATAAGTACCTGGTTCAAAATAAGCATTAAAGGTAGCTCCACTCGAAATTCTATGACCTTCGAATATATTTATAAAATTTGAAAAACTAACGGCATTGGATGGTTCATTACCTGTCTGAGAACCACTCCCATTAACGGAAACATAAATATCTTTGGCTCCAGCCTGGAATATTCCATAAACAAGAAGGAAAAATAAAAGAATTATTTTATTATGAACTAACTTTTTCATGATTGTTATATCGTTATATTTCTTATCTCAATTTTTACACTCATCCTTTCATCATTAAAAACATATCAGAAAATCTTTAAGGCTGTTTAATATCTTTCACACACCTTATCGGATAAGCATTCGCACGAAATGCCTGTCCCTCTGCTCCTTTAAATAAATAAGCGGCCGAATTACGCGCTGATGCTCCCCATACATGATAATCAGTACTCAGGTACAACAACTGACCGGAGAACATATCAATGTATCCTGCCAACGGGAATATGATACCATTGCGTGTATTACCCGTAAAATCTTTCCAGGGTGAGGTATTATCAGATCCTACGGGAGGTACACGCCATCCAAATGGACAGGGGTCATAAGAGCCTTTTTCGCCATTAATAGTGTTCCAGTAGTTATTATCCTGACTGAATTGACTTGGTGTAAGCCAATCATATGGCGAACTTATGGAAGCATAAAATCTATTCGGATTCCGGATACTCAATTCAAGATTATTCGTCATCGGGGATTTAACCGTATCAATCATTGATGCTGTTACGCTCCCCACAAACGGGTCTTTCCTGCCCCATTGGTAGTATAGGCCGGTGCCATTGGAAGTTGTCGCCCCCAAATTCCTGT
>DAMCDT010000234.1:0-6512 GCA_032058265.1 Tannerellaceae bacterium | reverse complement strand
TAACTTCTTAGCCGGTAAACGGGTGGATGAAGTGAACAAAATGGCTGAATTAGGAACCCAACTGGCACATGTCGACGGAGGGGTTCCCAATATTAAAATATCCATGCCGGAAGTAAGTGCCTATTATATAGGCCAACTATTCTATTTCTTTGAAATAGCCTGTGGTATAAGCGGGTATATGTTAGAAGTGAATCCGTTCGACCAACCCGGCGTGGAAGCTTACAAGAAAAACATGTTTGCTTTATTGAATAAGCCCGGATTTGAAAAAGAATCAGAAGCAATCAAGGCTCGTCTATAAATGATAAAAGCAGTATTATTCGATATGGATGGAGTCTTGTACGACTCCATGCCTTTTCATGCATGTGCCTGGTTAGAAACAGCTACCAGGCATCATCTTGTTTCCACATCTGAAGATTTTTACCTATTTGAAGGACGTACGGGTGAAAGTACGATTAATGAATTATTCCAACGTACCTTTCACCGGGATGCTACCCAGGAAGAAAAGGAAGTCATCTATAAAGAAAAAGCTGATCTCTTCAACAAATACAATGACGGTAAACCTATGCGGGGAGCATTGGAAGTATTACAGCATGTAAAAGCGGACAAGCTCCAAGCATTAGTAGTAACCGGATCCGGACAACACAGTTTGATCGAGAAACTAAATCATGATTTCCCGGGTTATTTTGACCGGAATAAAATGGTGACTGCTTTTGATGTTAAATTCGGCAAGCCTCATCCGGAACCTTACCTCATGGGATTAGAGAAAGCCGGCGTGAAGGCTCATGAAGCAATCGTTGTAGAAAATGCACCTATGGGTGTCGAAGCGGCAGTAGCAGCAGGTATTTTCACAATTGCCGTAAATACAGGCCCTTTACCAGATAATGTTTTATTAGAAAAAGGGGCAAACCTTCTCTATCCGGATATGGTAAATCTGGCAAATGATTGGGATAATATAATGGATGATTTCAGATAAAAAGAGCCGGCATCAACAATGATACCAGCTCTTTTTTAAAGTTCCTTAATATATTAATATACATAATCAGCTTTATTCAGGAAGTCATAGCTTTCCTGAACACTTGCAACCGGATTATTATTTGTATATTCTTCTACTTCTACATACCAGTCTTTTACGTTATTCGCTTTCATTTGCTCGAAAATAGCCTGGAAGTTCATCTTACCACTTGCTCCAATTTCTTTTTCGTCTTTGATATGGATCGTTTTGAATTGTGACGGACGATCTTTCAGATATTTAACCGGATCTTGTCCTCCCATCATAACCCAATAAACATCCATTTGGAAAAATACATGTTGTTTGCTTACGTTATCCAATAAAAAATCGTAGGCAGATTTGCCATCGAATTGATACTTAAATTCAAAATCATGATTATGATATCCGAAAGCCATGCTTGCAGCAGCCGTTTTGTAACCTACAGAAGTGAAATAATCACAATACAACTTCATGTCATCAACAGTAGTCTGATCATTAATAGGCATCCAGGGTTGTACCAGATATTTAGCCCCTACCTGATTGTATGTTTCAATTGCTTTATCCCACCATGCCATTACTTCTGCTTCATTGTCTTTGGTAATGGATTGACTCAAATGAGCGCTGGTACACCTCAGACCCAAGTCTTCAACTCTTTTTTTGAAATCAGCAGGAGCTAATCCATAGATCTTGCCATCGTCGTAACCGGCAGTTTCGACATGGGTATATCCCATCTTGGCAACGGTTTCCAATACAGGCTGAATTCCTTCGTCTTTCACCATTTCACGAAGAGAATAAAGTTGTAATCCGATATGTTTCTTTGGTGTTCCGCCACCACATGAGGTTAGCAATTGTGGAGCTACTACTCCACCTGCAAGCAATAAGGAAGCTCGCTTTAAAAAGTCACGTCTGTTTTGCATAGCACTTCTAATTATTAAGTTTAGTTGAGAATAACCACAAAAGTAAAATTATATTTTCAGTAACATACTTTCACGTTGTTAAAATCTTTAAAAACGGCTCTATAACTTATTTTTATTTACCTTTGGGAATAAATATATTTACATAAAGCTTCTTATATCATGAAAAACGTATCTATTTTTTTATTGTGTTTTTGCTCTTTTGTATTTATAGCTTTTAATCAGCCCGAAAGTGGTTTATTATTCGATGGGAAAAATGCCGGTCAATGGAATTTATCCGGTGATATATCTATAAATGAGGGGGCATTAACTTTTTCCGGTAACAATGCTAAAGCCATTTTGAAAAACAGTAATTATAAAAACTTTATGTTGAGTATGCAGGTCATGACAACTGAAGGTGGTAAAGGGGCATTATTCTTTCACACGAACCCTGGTTTGAAAAAAGGATATAGTGTAGCTATAAATAATAACAGAGAAGATCCTATATGGTGGAAGATGACGGGAAGCCTCTTATATGTCCGCAATCTTACAAAAAGTTTTATAAAAGATAATACATGGTTTAAGTTAGATGTTCTTGTCGAAGGAAATGCCATTACCGTAAAGATTGACGGTAATACTGTTGTAGAATATATACAACCGGCTGATCCATACAGGGAACGGACAGACATAAACTCTTTACTTGGTGAAGGGACATTTGCTATTGTTAGTGAAGGTACCGGTAAAATATTATTCAGAGATATAACTGCTACTCCTCTGGATATCAAAGAAAAAGGTATTGATCTTACGAAACAATTATCTCAAGCAATAAATGAACAGACCGATGAAATCATCCGGTTACATCAGGAAGATTTCCCGGTATTAGATTATCATGTGCACCTGAAAGGCGGGCTTACTAAAGAAGTCGCAGCCAAACAATCACGCAAGACCGGTATCAATTACGCCATTGCTCCTAATTGTGGTATCGGCTTTCCTATTACCAATGATGTGGAAGTATTGACTTTCTTGGATGAAATGCGTACGGAACCTTTCATTCTGGCTATGCAAGCTGAAGGGAGGGAATGGATCACAACATTTTCTCATGAAGTAAGGGATGAATTTGATTATGTATTTACAGATGCTTTAACCTTTACCGATAATAAAGGCCGCCGTACCCGTATCTGGATTCCAAGAGAAACATGGATCGAAGACGAACAGGAATATATGGATATGATTGTAGATAAGATATGTGATGTTTTACAAGAACCAATGGATATTTATGTCAATCCCTGTTATTTACCAGACCAGATGAGTGACCGTTATGATGAATTCTGGACAGAAGAACGCATAAATAAATTCATCGATGCCTTAGCAAAGAGCGGTAAAGCACTTGAAATAAACGAACTTTACAACATACCTAATAAGGCAATCATCAAGAAAGCAAAAGATGCCGGTGTGAAATTCACTTTTGGAACTAATAATGTTAAACCTGAAGTCAGCATGCTGGAATATAGTATCCGTATGAAGAAAGAATGCGGTTTAACTGCTAAGGATATGTATAAGCCTTCGATAAAGATTTAAGACCTCTTCTCTTTTAGCGAATAGTATTGCTTCAATATCAGTTTACGGCTGCGAATGATCTGATAACGGTAAATTACGCAGGCTGTCAGGAAATATAATCCGGTATGAATCCACAATAAACGGTATTCAAAGGCCACTTCACTCAAAGTGGCACCGGTTGTATTTATTCTGATAAATCCCTGAATACCAGGCGTGGAAGGAAATAAATATCCTAATGCCTTCCAGAAAGGAGGAATAGAATGCATCGGCCAAGATACGCCGGAAATAAATAAGAAGATAACAGATGTAAAAACAAATATTAACATGGGTGATTCTCGTGTAGTCATAAAGCCTGATAAAGTCATGGCAAGAAATATACAGGCAAAGATATAAGGCGATATAAATAACATAACCGTCCATGGATTACCAATCTGTGGCAAAGAAAATAAACGGGGCACAATAGCCAATATCCAAAGACAAACTACTGTATAAAGTAATATATAAGCCAACGATTTACCAAAAACGATCCGTAATGTACCGTTGAAATGTTTAGAAACAGGAACAAGACTATGGAAGCGGTTTCGCTCACGGGCAGTTCCTCCCAGCATTCCTATACCTAAAATTAATGTCTGTTGAATAACTAATATAAGGATAGCGGGTACAAGAAAACTGGCAAAACCATTTTGTGTATTAAACATAGTAACCGATTCATAAGGAATCGGATTGACCATAATATTTTGTAATTCTTCTGTGGAAGCTGGATTATTCTGTGCGGATATTTCTTTTCCAAGATCCAAAGATACCTCCATAGCTGAAAGTAGAAACGCTTTGTAATAAAGCAATGCACTCATATCACAATATAAAGAGACTGTCGTTTGGTTACCTCTGTTTACATCCTTACTGAATTCGGAAGGGAATGATAATATCCCGTATGCTTTCTTTTCATCAACCCATCTTTTGGCTTCTTCCAAATCACCACAAACATGTACGATGTTAACATCCGGTGTTGCATTAACCCGACGGATAAATTCACGGCTTAAATAAGAATCTGAGTGGTCTACAACAACCATTTTGACTTCCCGCGCAACTTCGTTATTATATATAAAGGCATATAATACAGGATAGGCAAGTGGCACAAGAAAGAAAAAAATCATGACTCCATTATCCCTGAATATAGCTTTCAATTCTTCTTTCCAGATATGAAATGTATCGAATATCCCTTCTTTTACAATATATTTTAAACGTCTTTCCATTTGATAGTTCAGATTAGGGGATATATTTAAAATTCAAAAGGGCGCTTTTTAAATTCTTTCCAATTAAGAAAGGCAGAATCAAAAAACCCGCCATTGCAGCATACTGAACCCAGGAATAAATTAAATCGCGTCCGTTTAAAGCCTGGTCTATATAAATCAGGAAATAATGACGTAAGGGAAATAAGTTTGTTAACGCCTGTAAGGTAGGATGCATTTCTGAAACCGGAAAAGAGAATCCTACAATTGAGAAAGCGATCATACCAAAAAGGCTCGCAAAACTTAACCCTAAACGGGGAGTAGGTAAAACGCCTATCATAAATACACCAACAGCCTGCGAAGAAATAACTAATAAAAACATTGCAGCAAGCATCGTAAACCAGCCACTATTCAGAGGGAATACATTGTATCCATACATAACGGCACAATACATAAACCCGATAGTTATAAAAATTATAGTCTGAGGCAATAATTTTCCAATTAAACTCTTACTTAAAGAATTATTTCCCATACGCAACCATTGCCGTGATGTTCCATATTTTATTTCTGTACCGATACTGTAAACGGTTATAAGAAATATAATTAATTGTAGCATACCCGGTAAAAGAACATTATTCAGGTAAACGGAATAATTAAGCCATGGGTTACCGATTGCATGCGTATCAACTGTTATCGGCTGTAGTTGAGCCATGATCTGATCATTAGTATATCCTTTAGCTGTTCCTTGTTGGAGTCCCACTGACGCACCGGCTAAAACAGACATAGTTTTCATATCGCGAAATAGTAATGAACCAGCTATAAGTAAAGAAGAGTTTGTATAGAAAGAAATTGTTGGCTGTTTGCTGGTAGTAGCAAGTACGGAAAAATCTTTAGGGATATAAAATATACCGTAAACGTTTCCCTTTTGTATTTCAGTACGTGCCTCTGAAAAAGAAGGTGTTGTCATCACTACTTCCGTTTGTTCAAAAGCATCCAATTGTCTGATCAAATTCCGGGAAGTTGAAGTATTATCCAAATCAACCACAGCTATTGGTAAATCAGTTGGTAGTCCCGCACTCATTAATGTTATAAAAAAGATAACACAAATAAGAGGAGATCCAAGCATGCAGAAGATATAAATGGGATGAGATCCGAACCGGTAAACCTCCCGCTTGGCAATTTTCCAAACACCATGTTTATTATGTTCAGATATCATAAAATATCATTTCCCTTTTTTTTCATTATAACAGACATGCCCGGACGTAAATCTGCTATCTTTTCAACCGGGCGCGCACGAACTTCAAATGTTTTTGAATCGTATTGTCCCGTAGTTTTTGTTGCTTTCCAGGCTGCATACGTTCCCATATCTTTCATATGATATACTTTCACCGAGATAGGTTTATTATCTAATGCAGGTATGAAGGCATTCAACTCGGAACCTATTTTGATATTTTTCAATAATTCTTCCCTCACACTAAAGGTTACCCACATATCATTAAGATCGGTCACATTCATTATAGGAGCTCCTGTTCCAACCAATTCTCCCAATTTGGGGAAACGTTCTGAAACCTCACCATCGATCGGAGATATCAAAATCCCTTCTTCAATATATGATTCAACTTCTGCTACCGCACCGGAAGCCTGGTTAACTAATGCAGCGGCGGCTTGCTTATCTTCGGTACGGGCTCCGTCTTTAGCCATTTCATATTGTGATCGAGCGGCTTTTTCAGTTGCAAGCATAGCCTTATAGTTAGCTTCTGCTTCATCACGTTTTTGTGCGGACATTACTCCCTTTTCGTAAAGGTTTTGTACTCTTTCGTATGATTTCTTTGCAATATCCAATCC
>DAMCDT010000233.1:0-6557 GCA_032058265.1 Tannerellaceae bacterium | reverse complement strand
AGCTTTACTACCGGCACACGTGTATATAAAGGAAAGAAACTGAAGTTAAGGAAGAATTCTATTGTGATTATAGAAGGTATCCATGCCTTGAATCCTGAATTGACCGGACATATTGAAGATATGTACAAATTCAAAGTGTATATTTCTGCCTTAACGTCCATTTCTTTGGATAATCATAACTGGATACCGACCACTGATAACCGTTTGCTGCGCCGTATCATCCGCGACCATCAGTTTCGAGGGTATTCGGCGAAAGACACGATTTCGCGCTGGCCCAGTGTACGTAAGGGAGAAGATAAGTGGATATTCCCATATCAGGAGACGGCAGACGTTATGTTCAACAGCGCGTTGCTTTATGAACTGGCTGTTCTCCGTCCGTTTGCAGAACCTATCTTAAGGGAAGTCCGGGAGTTTGATAAAGAAAATGCCGAAGCATACCGCCTGATACGCTTCCTAAAGTATTTCAATACCATTCCGGCGGATGAATTACCGCGTACATCCCTACTCAGGGAATTCCTTGGCGGCGGTAAATTCAGGTATTAATCTTTTATCCCTGTACGGGATTGTTTATACGTATGAAGAAAGCCTTCATTAAACTGCATGTATCTATTCTGTTAGCCGGCTTTACCGGGATATTCGGAAAGATCATCACACTTAATGAAGGCTTGCTTGTATGGTATCGGATGCTGATAACTTCCTTAATTATGCTGGCTGTCCTGTGGATTAGTAAGCGCTTGCAACGTGTTCCGCCAACGAAAGCATGGCAAATGTTCGGCGTCGGATCACTTTTAGCCCTCCATTGGGTATTCTTCTTCGGCAGTATCAAAGCCTCCAACGTATCAATCGGCGTTATTTGTTTTTCACTGACCGGTTTTTTCACGGCAATCTTAGAGCCTTTGCTCAATGGCCGCCGCATATCCTTCAGGGAAGTTTCCTTCAGCCTTATTACCCTTGCCGGTATCCTTCTTATCTTTCATTTCGATGCCAGGTATCGTACCGGCATTATATTAGGAATCATATCATCTTTACTGGCAGCCCTTTTTACCATTACCAATAAAAAAATCGGTACGGATTACGCCTCATCCATTATGTTATTGTATGAAATGATAGGCGGATTCCTTTGCCTTACACTCTTGCTTCCTTCCTATCTGTACTACTTCCCTGTCGAATCGATCCTGCCGGATGGAAAAGATGTTGTTTACCTGTTGGTCTTTTCTGTTTGCTGCACGGTATTTCTGTACTTATTGCAGATCGATGTATTGAAAACCATTTCTGCATTTACCGTCAATCTTAGTTATAACCTGGAGCCTGTTTACAGTATAATTATAGCCATGCTTTTCCTGGGAGAGAGTAAAGAGCTGACATTTGTTTTCTATATAGGTTTAGGTCTGATCATATTATCGGTAGCTTTACAAACCCATCATATACTGAAACGAAAGCAAGTGTAATCAATAAGAGTACAATAAACTATCTTATTGCTTACCATAAACAAATACACAGGTCAGCGGTTTTTGTTATATTGGCGCTGACCGATTGATCGCCTCACCCTTGTGATCCGATCGTTCCACATATAGTGAGGCGATCGTTCCACAAATGTGAGGCGATTGAACCACAGGGGTGAGGCGATCAGCTAAAGTCAACAATTGAACTAATATGTCATTATAAAATAATCAGTTCGTAACTCACAAATCAGTAAAAGAGCCTAACTTACAGGTTAATTATATATATTGCTTATATTTGACAGTCAAATCCAAAGTGTTATCCTATGGGGAAAAGAAAAATCGCTTATGCTTTTATTCTGTTTATTATATGTACAATTCCGATTGTAGCACAGCGGACTTATTCTATCAAGGGTATATTAAAAGACGCCAGAAGTGGTTCTCCCGTCAGCTATGCAAACGTAGTGATCTGGAATACGACGCAGGGTAGTGTGACTGATTCCGCCGGAGGTTTTGAAATCACCGGCGTCCGTCCGGGCACGTATCGCCTCGAAGCGACATTTATAGGATATAAACCGGTCGTAACGGCCGAGTTCCGCCTCTCAAATAAAGACGTTTATTTCCCGATAACAATTGAAGAAGCCAGCGAGTTGCTTGAAGAAGTGACGGTAGTTGCCTCACCTTTTAGGAAAACAGCCGAAAGCCCGCTGGGACTCCGCGTGATCGGTTTTAAAGAGATTGAGAAAAGCGCTGGCGGTAACCGTGATATCTCCCGTGTGGTACAGGCATTTCCCGGCGTCGCTTCTACGGCGGCTTTCCGCAATGACCTGATGGTTCGCGGAGGAGGACCGTCCGAAAACCGCTTTTTTCTGGACGGAGTAGAGATTCCTAATATCAATCACTTCTCCACACAGGGCGCTTCCGGAGGACCGGTAGGTATTATTGATCCGAATTTCATCCGTGAAGTTAATTTTTATTCAGCGGCTTTTCCGGCGTCAAGGGGAAACGCCCTTAGTTCGGTGCTCGACTTCAAATTGCGTGACGGTAATCAGGAAAATACTTCTTTTCGCGGAGTAGTGGGAGCATCTGAGGTAGGTTTTTCTGCGGATGGCCCGATAGGAAAGAAAACGAACTGGCAAGTATCAGTCAGGCGTTCGTACCTTCAATTTCTTTTTGATATGATAGGGCTCCCTTTCCTTCCCACATTTAACGACGCGCAGTTTAAGGTAAAACATTCCTTTAACCAGAAAAATGAACTTACTTTGCTTGGAATTGGAGCCATTGATGATATGAAATTAAATACGGATAACGACGACCTGAGTGAGAAGAACCAGTATATCCTGCAATATCTTCCGGTAGTAAAACAAAAGACCTATACACTGGGAGCCGTTTACAAACATTATTCAGGAAGGAATATCTATTCGCTGATCGTTAGCCGAAGCCATTTGAACAATAAGAACATCAAATACAAAGATAACGACGACAGTACGGAAGGTAACCTTACATTAAATTACCGGTCTGACGAGATCGAGAACAAATTCCGTACGGAGAATATCTTTCATCTGCCTTTTGTGCAGTTGAATGTAGGTGGTAACCTGGAGTATGCGCAATATGAAAACACCACTTTCCAGCGGCTGTTTACCACTGTGCCGAAAGAAATACATTATAACACGGACTTAGGTTTGTTGAAATGGGGACTTTATGCCACAGCTAACTACGAAAGCTATAACGAACGTTTCACGGCTTCGCTAGGCTTTCGTGTCGAAGCGAATGATTATTCATCACAAATGAACAACATGATCGATCAATTTTCTCCAAGGCTATCGCTCTCTTACCGGTTGTTCAATGATTTTTACCTGAATGGAAATATCGGGAGATACTATGAATTACCTCCTTACACTTCTTTAGGATTCAAAGATAATGACGGTAATTATGCAAATAAAGCCAATAAGTTAAAATATATACGCAGCGACCAGGCAGGGCTGGGGGTAGAATATCGTCCGGCAGCTTACCTGAAATTTACCGCTGAAGGCTTTTACAAACATTACGACCACTATCCAATGTCGGTGCTCGACAGTATTCCATTAGCATCCAAAGGAACAGACTACGGAGTGTTAGGGAATGAGGCTGTCACCTCAACAGCTACCGGGCGTGCGTATGGTTTGGAGCTTATGGGACGTTGGTATAACTATAAGAACTTTACTTTTATTGCCTCGTATACATACGTCCGTAGTGAATTCAAAGACGGACGTAATCCTGATAATTATCTACCTTCGGCGTGGGACAACAAACATTTATTTACTTTCAGCGGAACCTATTCTTTCCGTAAGAACTGGGATGTCAGCGCCAAGTTCCGCGTAGTTGGAGGAGCGCCTTATACACCGTACGACGTAGAGAAAAGTAGTTATGTGGAAGCCTGGGATGCGCAAAACTCCCTCTATTATGATTACAGCCGCTTTAATAGTGAGCGGCTAAAGCCATTCACACAATTAGACCTGCGTGTGGACAAAACTTTTTATATTAAGAAGATTGTGCTGGGTGTTTATTTTGATCTGCAGAATGCGTTCAATTCCAAATACCGTGAACAGGATGTTTATATTAAAACAGGCAAGATCATTAATCCCGAAGCTCCGGCCGAGGAGCAACGGTACGAACTTAAACCGGTGGAGCGCCTTACAGGAACCATCCTGCCCAGTATCGGAATTATGATCGAGATATAAATTAGTTGAGCTTTTCCTTTAAAAACTGTCCGGTATATGATTCCGGGCACTTGGCAATGTCTTCAGGTGTTCCGGCACAGACCAGGTTTCCTCCGGCATTGCCTCCTTCCGGGCCTAAATCAATGATATAATCGGCACATTTGATCACATCCATATTGTGCTCGATAATCACTACCGTATGTCCTTTTTCAATTAAAGCGTTGAAAGCTTTCAGTAAAGTCTTGATATCATGGAAATGCAATCCCGTGGTCGGTTCGTCGAAGACAAACAAAGTAGGTTGTTGCTTCTCCTGGCCAAGGTAGGATGCCAGCTTTACGCGCTGGTTCTCTCCTCCTGATAAAGTAGAGGAAGTCTGCCCTAGTTTGATATAACCTAATCCGACATCCTGCAAAGGCTTTAGGCGTTTTACTATTTTCTTTTCCTGACTGTCTTTCGACTGTTCAAAGAATTCAATGGCCTGGTTTACCGTCATCTCCAAGACGTCGTAAATATTAGCTCCCTTATATTCGATGTCCAGTATATCCGATTTGAAACGTTTACCGTGGCATACATCACATTCCAATGAAATATCTGCCATAAACTGCATCTCTACCGTTATCTTTCCTTCACCTTTACACTCCTCGCATCGTCCGCCTTCTTTATTAAAGGAGAAATAAGCCGAGGAGAAACCCAATTGTTTGGCGAGTGCCTGTTCTGCAAATAACTTACGTATCTCGTCGTAAGCGCCTATATATGTCACCGGATTGGAACGGGAACTTTTACCGATCGAGTTCTGATCGACA
Organism: Tannerellaceae bacterium; assembly: GCA_032058265.1. GTDB lineage: Bacteria > Bacteroidota > Bacteroidia > Bacteroidales > Tannerellaceae > DFXE01. The sequence goes on along the minus strand of DAMCDT010000233.1, from coordinate 1,616 downwards.
AATTCTATATCTTTTATCAAATGGGAATCGCCTTCCAGTGATTTACAATCTATATTAGAGCGGGCAGCATTGTCTAGTTTATGCTTTACACCTTCATAGAAGATATCACGCACCAATGTACTTTTTCCTGATCCGCTGACGCCTGTAACGACCGTCATGACGTTCAGAGGAAACTTTACATCTATTCCTTTCAGGTTATTCTTGCGCGCGCCTTCCACTTCGATGTAATTGTTCCATTTCCGGCGGAATGACGGAACTTCAATCTGATCTTCTCCGGTGAGGTAGCGGACTGTGTAACTATTGGTGTTATTCTGAAGATTGCTGATATCTCCCTGATAAACTACTTCACCTCCCAGGCGTCCGGCTTTCGGACCGATATCGATAATGTAATCGGCAGCACGTATGATCTCTTCATCATGTTCTACCACTACTACGGTATTTCCTAAGGCCTGTAATTGGCGTAGCACCTTAATAAGCAAATCTGTATCACGGGAGTGCAAACCTATACTCGGTTCATCTAATATATATAAGGAACCGACCAGACTGCTACCAAGTGATGTCGCCAGGTTAATACGCTGGCTTTCCCCACCTGATAGCGAAGCTGACAAACGGTCTAAGGTAAGGTAGCCTAAACCGACATCCAACAGGAATTGTAACCGGTTATTGATCTCTGTTAGTAAACGCTTAGCGATGGCAGCGTCGGTTTCGTCCAGTTGTAAGTTATCAAAGAAAGCTTTCAGGTCAGTAATGGGGAGAACTACTAATTCGGCAATGTTCTTCCCTCCTACCTGAACATATAAAGCCTGCGGTTTAAGCCTGCTTCCTTTACAGGTAGGACAAGTCGTTTTTCCCCGGTAGCGTGCCTGCATCACGCGGTATTGGATCTTATATAAATTCTCTTCAACAAACTTAAAGAAATCATCTATTCCATGGAGGCCTTTGGCGCCGTGCCATAACAGATCTTTCTCTTCCGTTGTCAATTCATAATACGGACGATGTATCGGGAAATTGTACTTTTCGCTTTTGCGGATGAACTCACGCAACCATTCGCTCATAACATCCCCTTTCCAGCAAACAACCGCTCCCTGGTATACCGACAGGCTTTTATCAGGAACAACAAGGTTTTCATCAATCCCCAGTACTTTGCCGAAGCCCTCGCATACGGGACAAGCTCCTACCGGATTATTGAAACTGAACATCATGTCGTTTGGTTCTTCGAAAGTGATACCATCCGCTTCAAACTTTTTCGAGAACTCTTCCGTCAGCGGGCCTTCCGGTGTGTAAACACGGATGAAGCAAGTATCATGCCCTTCAAAGAAAGCTGTTTCGACTGAGTCGGCCAAACGGCTTTTCAGTGTCTTATCATCAGAAACCGTCAAGCGGTCGATTAACAGTTTTACGGAAGGTGCGGCTAAAAGTTCTTTGCTTTCTAACACCTCCTGTATGCGGTAAACTTCATCATTGATGGAGAGGCGGGTGTAACCTTCTTTCTGTAGAATCTCCAATTGTTCATTCATGTCGCGTCCTTCCGGCAGGATGAGGGGAGCGAATACAGCAAAACGGGTTTCCAACGGATAGGATAATACCCACTTAACAATATCGCTGACCTGGTGTTT
>DAMCDT010000232.1:0-6573 GCA_032058265.1 Tannerellaceae bacterium | reverse complement strand
CACCGTAATACATATAATACGTATCATCGTCATCACGGAAAACGAACTGATCGATAGGTTGCGCACCATTAACAATGTCATTGATCAGTGGTTTTCCCAAAAGGTCTTTATAAGGACCTTCCGGACGGTCGCTAACTGCTACACCGATACCGCCGATCTCTCCTTCATGCACGTCATTTGCTCCGAAGATGAAATAATACTTTCCGTCTTTACGGATTACAGAAGGCGCCCACATAGCCAGTTGTGCCCATTTGACTTCCGACGTATCGAGAATTGAGGAATGTTTCGTCCAGTTTAAAAGATCTTTAGAAGAAAAGCAATCAAAAAACACTTGATTTTCATATTCATCACTCCATGTAGGATAAATCCAATAGGTATCATCGTAAATAATCCCTTCAGGATCGGCATACCATCCTTCAAAAACAGGATTACCACTCATGGCAACATCTTTCGTCTTCTGTTGACAAGAAGAACATGCGAAAATCATGACAATTAGAGTTAAAGTAAGATTTCTCATAACAGTATATTAAATTTTCAATTTTAGCCTAGGCCGATCTTCGATTCGTTTTTCAACTTTCAATTATATAATAGCTAATCCTCCTTCTGATGTTTCTTTATAAAGGCTAGGAAGATCGTGTCCGGTTTGCCGCATAACTTCTACTACTTGGTCGAAACTAACCCGATGGCGTCCATCTGAAAAATTAGAATAAGTATTAGCATCCAGTGCCCTTGCTGCGGCAAAAGCATTACGTTCGATACAAGGAATCTGAACTAATCCGCAAACCGGATCACATGTCAATCCTAAATGATGCTCCAACCCCATTTCTGCGGCATATTCTATTTGTGCGATGGTTCCTCCGAACAACTGACTTGCGGCAGCGGCAGCCATAGCACAAGCAACGCCTACTTCTCCCTGGCAACCTACTTCAGCTCCCGAAATGGAAGCATTCGTACGAACTACATTACCGAAAAGCCCCGCTGTACCCAATGCATGGAGTATACGTGAATCACGGAACTCACGTGTATCTTTGAGATGATATAAAACGGATGGTATCACGCCGCATGATCCACAGGTCGGTGCAGTCACGATTTTTCCTCCACAGGCGTTCTCTTCCGAAACGGCTAAAGCGAAAGCATAAACCATTCCGCGGCTTTTGATGCTACTACCGTATCCTTTGGCACGAATCAGGTAATCGGAAGCTTTACGTCGTAATCCTAATCCTCCGGGTATGACTCCTTCGGCATCTAATCCCCTTTGTACGGCATCTTGCATTACTTCCCATACTTGTGCCAGGTAATCCCATATTTCAGGACCTTCGCATTGTTCCACATATTCCCAGTAAGAATGTCCTGTTGTCTGGCACCAATGCTGAATGTCGTGAATGGTCTTCATATCATATATCTCAGCAGCCTTTTGCTCATTGAAATCTTCATTAGCCAACGTACCTCCACCGATGCTGAAAATAGTCCACGATTCTAATTGTTCGCTTTTATCATTAAACGACTCAAAGAGCATACCGTTAGGGTGGAAGGGAAGGACTATCTGTGGTTCCCATAGTATTTGAGTAGGAGCAATAGGCTCCAATACTTCCAGGATAGCAATATCCGTCATGTGGCCTTTTCCTGTAGCGGCCAGGCTTCCGTATAATGTCACGTTAAATGAAGCTGCTTCCTTGTTCTTTTCCAGAAACATTTGTGCCGCCCGCCTGGGTCCCATTGTGTGGCTGCTGGAAGGTCCTTTTCCAATCCGGAAAATTTGTTTGATCGATTCCATTTTAGTTGATCTTCATTGATTTTTGCAGTCGCAAAAGTACACAAATAACCCATAATACTAATTAAAACTAATGTACATTATTTTATAATATAACGTACGTCAGTTTTAAAAATGAAGCAAGCAACGTTTTCCGATTATTTAAGCCGTTTTACAGGCGCCACATCTTCTAAATTGACGCTCACGGTTGCGCCTAATTGTTCGATGAACAAAAACAGGTATTTCTTTTTGATTTTAGTGACTTTACCGGACACGTTCTTCATGGCACCAGTAAGTATTTCAGCCTCTTCACCCACTATTAAGCTTCGATTTGCGGCCTTATCGAGGAATTCCTGTATAGCATCAATTTCTTTCTGGCGCACAATAGCAGGTTTGCCATCATAGTAAACAATGCGGGCTACACCGTATATTTTTAGCAATTCACGCAATTCATGGTCTTTACATCTTACGAATACGTAGGAATTAAATAAAGGTATATCTACTATTTTAACCCGGTCGGACCATACTCTTGGGCTGCTATGTAAAGGAAGCCAACATTCTATTCCTTTGGCGGTTATTCTTTCCTTTACCTGCTTCTCTGCACGGGGAGAAGTATATAGTACATACCAATTAACTTTATTTTCAGTTAGAGTCATAGTTATTTTTACTGTTTGCGAACACAGACGTATAATAATATTTTGTATTATTGCATACGATTTAATTTGTGATGTAAATATAATAAATATACTAAGAAAAACACCTTATGAATAGAAGAGATTTTTTGCAGAAATCTGTATTATCTACTGCAGCCTTAGGCTTTACGCCATTTATCAATGGTTCTTATAATTCCATCTACGGACAAACATCTCCCGGTAATAAAGTAAAAGTAGCTTTAATTGGTTGCCGTAGTATGGGTTTTGCTAATCTGAAAACATTTCTTGAATATCCGGAAGTGGAATGTGTTGCTCTGTGTGATGTAGACGACGAATGGCTTAACAAACGGGCTGCTGATGTGCAAAAGCAAACAGGAAAGAAAGTCCCTAATCTTTATAAGGACTGGCGTCGTGTAATAGATAATAAGGATATAGATGCGGTTATTATCGGAACACCTGATCATTGGCATTGCCTTCCTATGGTTTGGGCTGCACAAGCGGGTAAAGATGTATATGTTGAAAAACCTCTTTCAAATACAATAGAAGAATGTGATTTGATGGTAAAAGCTGCCCGCAAGTATAACCGTGTTGTGCAGGTAGGTCAATGGCAAAGAAGTGATCCGCATTGGGATGAAGCGGCGACATACTTACGTAACGGCAATATCGGACGTATCCGTACCGTTAAAGTATGGGCTTATCAGGACGGAAAACCAACGCTTCCCGTTAAACCGGACAGTAATCCTCCTGCCGGTGTAGATTATGATATGTGGTTAGGCCCTGCGCCGAAACGTCCATTCAACGAATACCGTTTCCATTATAACTTCCGTTTCTTTTGGGATTATGCCGGTGGGCTGATGTCAGACTGGGGAGTCCATTTACTAGATTATGCCCTCGAGGGAATGGGAGCAGGCTTACCATCCCATGTATTTGGTGCGGGAGGTAAATTTGCCTATCCGACAGACGCGATGGAAACACCGGATACTTTAATGGCAACCTATGCGTACAAAGACTTCAATATTATTTGGGATCATGCCTGTGGTATTAATCATGGTCCGTTTGATAAAAAAGAAGGATTAGCGTTTTATGGTGAAAACGGTACATTGATCCTGACCCGTTCCGGCTGGGAAGTTATTCCGGTTGTTGCAGAAAAAGTTGCCCGTATGGAGGCTGTTCCATTCAAAAAAGGTGAAGGTAAAGGCTTATATAACCATGTCGGCAATTTTCTTAGTTGTATAAAAAGCCGTAAGTTACCGGCTGGAGATATCGAAATAGGAGCCCGGGTAGCGAAGATGTCTCACTTAGCAAATATTTCCTGTAGGGTGCAAAGAGAGGTTTACTGGGACGATGCCAAGAGCCAGTTTATAAAAGATAATGAGGCTAATGCATTGGCAAAAGCATATTATCGTACTCCGTGGGAATTACCAAAATTATAAAATTTATTGGATGAAAATTTTTTTCTTATTTGTAAACAGCGTACTGATACTTTGTGTATTCAGTGCCTGCACAACGCCAACACAGTCGCCCATCAAAGAAAAGAATTTGCCGAAACATATCATTATGGTGGGTTTCGACGGATTTAGTGCTCACTCAGTGAATAACGGAGCCGATATGCCTGCATTAAGGAAGTTAATGGCGGAAGGCTCTTATACCCTGCAGAATCGTTCTGTGCTTCCATCCTCCAGTGCAGTAAACTGGGCTTCCATGTTTATGGGAGCCGGACCGGAATTACATGGCTATACCGAATGGGGGTCACGTACTCCGGAGTTGCCTTCAAGGATATTAAACAGTGATAATCGTTTTCCTAATATTTTCGGTTTATACAGGGAAAAATCACCGGATGCGGAAATCGGATTGATGTTTGAATGGGAAGGCATTAATTTCTTATTGGACACATTAGCCTTGAATTATCGCCAACATACTCCTGTCACAGAAGAAAATCCCGAAGGTTGTACCCCTTATGCCGTTCGGTATATTAAAGAAAAGAAACCGAACTTTTGCGCCGTTATATATGATCAACCCGATGGAGCCGGACATAGCAAAGGATGGAGCTCTCCGGAATACATAGAAAAAATGACGCAATTAGATGGTTATTTATCACAAATTGTACAAGCTGTAGAAGAAGCAGGTATTATGGATGAAACAGTCATCGTGGTTGTTTCCGACCATGGAGGTATTGAAAAAGGGCATGGAGGAAAAACAATGGAAGAAATGCAAACACCCATTGTTTTTTATGGCAAAGGAATAAGGAAAGGACATATTATTACGGAAAGCACAATGATTTATGATATTACCGGGACCTTAGCTTATATGCTGGATGTAGAGCAACCACAAGTCTGGATTGCCCGTCCGATCATGTCTGTTTTTGAATAAAAACATTTAATTAATCTGTATCGATAACTAATTTATCGGTATTCGATAGAGTAGACAAGCCAGCCTCAGCTTCTTTTATATTCTTTGCTTTCAAAATTGAAGAAGATATAATTTATCAAAAATAAGTTGGCAATCTTTACTTCAAAACTATACAATCCTTTCATAAAGACATTGTAAAGACTTTTCTGAAGGATTGTATAGTTTTGAAGTAAAGATTGCCAACTATTTTAATATAGAGTGAATATCTTTTCTAATTAAATCAACCCGGATACGGTGATAGATAGACATATCAGGGTGTAAGATCATCTTCCACTACTAAAACAGCTTGTAGAAAGACTTTTGACAGTATAGTGGAAGGTGATGGATATATGGGAAAACATGATAAAAGGGACCCTGTCAGATTTTAAACTTCGCTTTATAAACGCACAAACTTTTATTTTCTTAGTTTTCTTTTATAGGTAAAAGAGAAGAACCGACTCTTAGTTAATAAGGGAAAGAAAACATATCTGACTTAATGAAAAAACACAACCCTAAATATACATTAGAAGAAGATTTAGAAAAGATTCTGAAAGGTGATCAAAAAGCATTCCGCCGCTTTTATGACCGGTATTATCCTACAATATATCGCTTTGCCCGTTACTTCCTTTCTTATGGTGATGACTGTGATGATGTCGTTTCCGAAGTCTTTTGCACGTTCTGGCAAAACAGAAATTTATTATGTGATTTGAACAATATAGAAGCTTATCTCTATATCGTATGTCGTAATGAAGCTTGGAGGGTACTAAAACAAAAAGATAAATATAGGAATATCTCAATAGATGACCTTCCTATTGAACTGTCACTCCATTCGGAATCAGTGGAAAATAGTCTGATAGAGAAGGAAATGCTGGACACTTATACGGCAGCCGTTAATGATCTGCCTGAAAGATGTAAACTTATCTTCTTAATGGTACGTGAAGAAAAACTGAAACATAAAGAAATTGCTAAGATTCTGGGAATTAAAGAAGGTACAATCGAACACCAAATAAATATTGCGATAAAAAAGATTTTGGTTGAAGTGAAGAAGTATTATCCAGCCATTAACCGGATATATATGTTAAAAAAGAAAAAGTCATTGTAGGTTAATATATTCTATCTGACTCATAAATAAAAAAGTAATCAGAAAAAAATGAAAGAAAGAGAAATTGATACAAATAATAATGAAGATAGTAATGAAGAAGCTATCTGCCATGAAGTAGTATCCATATTGAACAGCATATACAAAGAAGATGTATCCGAAGAGGGAAATGGTAAGAAAGAACATATTTTCGGTCTCGTAAATGATAAAATTAAAAAGAAGAAACCCCAAAGGATATTTTTAAAGGATATCAGAAAATATATGATTGGTATTGCTGCTGCAGTGATATTCCTAATAATTGGAACAGGGTACCTTTTTTATTCATTAGGATATATATCCGGTAATACGGAATTGGCAGAAACATATATCGTCGTAAAATCACCTAACGGAATAACTACGAATGTTATATTACCGGATAGCTCTAAAGTAACGCTAAATTCAGGATCATCAATAACTTATCCGGCTTTGTTTGTCAAAGGAAGAAAGGCTAAACTGGAAGGAGAAGGATATTTTAATATTGTTAGTAATCCCTCGTCTCCTTTTATGCTTCAGTCTGAATCTTTGACAGTAAAAGTGCTTGGTACCCGTTTTAACGTGAGGGCATACAATGATGATGATAATAAACTTATTACATTAGAAGAAGGCTCGGTGGAAGTGATCAGTGACCGTGAAGGAGTTAGTGA
>DAMCDT010000231.1:0-6593 GCA_032058265.1 Tannerellaceae bacterium | reverse complement strand
CCTTACAATCCCCTTTTCCAGAAAGTACAAATAGTATTCAATTTTACCTGCTTCCGATAAGACATGGCCTCTTGGATATTCAACTCTTTCTGAGTTGGAAATTATTTTTTCCAATGCTTCTTCGGATATGGAATAGACAGATGAAATAATAGATCGTAAATCCATGGATCAGCACTTTTGATGAAATACAAAGATAGTGCTAATCGATAGATTTAATTATAATCGAAAATTTAAAAATTGATGTACGTTACTTTTCTAAGTCACATACATCATTTCAAAAGTTACCTGCATTATTTTAATGGGAAACTATTTTCAATCCGATAATGGAAAGGATGAGGGTAATAATGAAGAATATCCGCCAGAAATTAACAACGTCTTTAAAAATAAAAATGCCAACCAGCACAGTCCCCACTGCACCAATCCCTGTCCAGACAGCATATACGTTCCCGATAGGGAGGCTGTGCGTCACGTATGTTAATAACGACATGCTGGCGATAAGGCAAACGGCAAAAGAAGTATACCAGATGTATGCTTTCTTATGCGTTGATAGTTGGGCTTTACCCAGTGAAAAGGTAAAACCGACTTCCAGTAATCCTGCAATTATTAATAAAAACCAATTCATTTTTTATCTAACTTACTTTAATCATAGCGACAAAGTTCGATAGATTCGACGGGATTCCTTTTTACAAATGATAAAAACTGATGCAGGATTGTACGGCGTTGCCAAATAATTTATGAATATGTTTCTTTGTATTTTTGAAAAAGCTTAATTCTATATCTGTTTTATCCTTATTCTTAATCTTTTTCCATGATCCTACTATCCTTCCGTTGTACATGACCGTCGGACTGAATAAACCGTTCTTAGTCATAACTTTTCCATAATTCTCATCATCCACTATCTCAGAACGGTCTTTATAGCTTACCACATATTCATCGAAGGGTGGTAAAAGTAGTAATGAGTCATTCGTATTATCCGGAATTTGTATATCGTTTTTAAAATAAAAGATCCTTCCATTGATTTCTTCAGTAATGAAATCATCTTTTATCAATTCCAAAGCCTTCTTAGCATCTGATATCTTTAAGCCTGACCACCAGATAAAATCATGCAAGGTAGCCGGTCCATGACTGGTAAAGAACTTCCTTGCCAGTTTTTCAAGTGCTTCTTCATGGCATAATACAGCTTGACGGGGAACTAGTTCTTCTAATAAACAATAACTTTGCCTGTTTCCTTTAAACTTTCCGCTGCATACAAGTCCATCCAGCTCGGCGTATCTCATAAGGTGTGAAAGTGCATTTGTTTCCAAATTAAGCCCTTTTGTATTCAGGTATGCACTAATTTCTTGACGTGTGAGATGGTTGTTATCCAATAATGCCGTTTCGATCAATGGAATTGTTTTCTTAAGGATATCATTCTCGATCCTTAACATTTTACCATAAGTAAGGAAAGTGTTTTTGAGGCGTGGAGCAGACAAATCAATCATCCAATGGATATCTTCAGCGGATACGAAATGCCAGGTCGGACGAAGTATATGGGTACGGATAATCTTGCCGTTATTAAGCGCCTCCTCTATCGAAAGATTGGTCGATCCCGGTAAACGTATGCCAATTGCCCATTTTGCCATTTCAAATGATTGCGACTGCATGGCTCCCATATAGGAAACGATTTCTTCCGGTGTTTTAAACTTTTTTCCGTCTAATAACTGGTTGTACAAGCGGATTCTTAGTAGATCTGTCGTATTCATGATATATATGAGATTTCAAAATAGAGATGTTTGATCATTCCGAAGGCTTTTTATTTCCCTCTCTTTTATTATATCGTCTTTATTAATATTGCCCAATAATTTGGGTGAAGTCTTATCATGGTAAGTTATATTTTTCAAAAGTTTATTATTACCTGTAATAGCATAACAGTAGTTGCAACCATGTAAACAAGTTGCGTATGTACCTATATCGATACTCTCGATACATTGGCATACGTCACGTTGGTTCTTATCTTTTTTTGCCGATATAGGATAACCGATTATAAGCTCAATTAATTCCTTATCAATACACATACCCGTAGGAATACCCAGATCAGATAGGTCGACTTTTACCGTACAAGTATCCAAATGAATAGGATAGGGCTGTATAGTCTGATAAAAAGAAACTGCCATTTCCCTAATATCTTCCATTACCAAAGGCTTGATATTATGCTTATGCATTTCCGCCTGGATATGTTTGTAATGGTCAATAAAACCAAGCATGCACCTTTCGGTGTGTTCTTTTAATTGATAAGCTATTTCCGCAAAGGCTTCTTTATGAAATCGGACAGTGTACTTATCATTGATTAATATAGGATCATATCTCCATACAACCTTTTCTTTTCCGATTTTATCGGCTAATTGCTTGAAAATATCAATTCTTTTCTGAAGAGGCGGGACATTCGATTCAATGTCTTTTTGATACGGATTCACCGTAAACTGGAAATAATATTTATATTCTTTTAAATGGTCGAGTTTGTTTATCATAGGTTTTGGATTCTTTGTCCAGAAGACAAAGCAATCCACAACATCAGGATTCAACCTGATCTTATTTACCATTTGGGGATTATAAGGGTTAGGGACTAATACGAAACCTTCTTTTATACGGTTCAGAAACCATTCGGAATAAAAAGCAGGTATATCCGTTCGTCTGCTTGCGCTGATTATCATAAAGTAAAATTAGTATGTTTTTCAGAGACAAGCATAGGTAATTCTCATAAATAATGCGAATATGATTTTATGAAAATAGGAATACTAGACGCAGAGGACACAAAGCCTTTTGATTGTGTACAACGTTGCCTTTTTTATTTAGTATGGCTTTGGTCCTCCGCGATTTAGTTCTTTATATTTATTAAGCTACATCAGAGTGTTTCGCCCCATACCAGCTTTGAAACATTAAAGCCCAAACCAGATGCAATTTGCAAATAACTATGCTTCACTTCTTCCGGCATTGTTTTAGCTCTTGACATAAACCACAGATAATTCCGGTTTTTTCCTGCCACCAAGGCATAATTATAATGAGGATCAATGGCTATCACATTATAGCCTGAATAGAACGGACCAAAGAAAGATACCTTTAAAGCTCCTTCGTCGGGTAACCTGGCGAAGACGGCTTTACCTGTAACCTCTTCAAATTCTCCTTTAATGTAATTATATCCTCCATTAACAACTTTCACACTGCCATCTTTATTCATGGAGTATTCGGCGGTCGCATTATTCAAATGACGTTCGAACCGGTAATCCAAACGTGCTATTTCATACCATTTTCCTAAGTATTTGTTTATATCAAAGGGTTTTACCGGTGAGATTCCGTCCGGAATGGTTTTCATTGCATTCATAACAATTATTGCACCAGCGGCTCCTGCTGCCAGTAAACTACCTCCAACTAATAAATTTTTCGTTTTCATATTATTGATATATAATTTGTCCGGACGCTCTCCAATTGCGTGCGGGATTATTTTCTTGCTGCGGTTCAATTATACTTGGGTCTGGCACTTCTTTTATTTTGTCAATCTCTTTTATCTCAGGCATCGCATCCGGATCAACTCTCGGCATTTCTTCTCTTTTTTCCATCATCATCAATTTTATGAGTAAATAATTTCATGTTAATAGGTGTATAACAATAACCTGTCCTTTACAGTTCAAGCCAGAAAGAAGATAAAAACTAAAATTCGTTATAAATAGGTAATTAATGACGGTTTATGTCTTAAGTAATGCGCTTAGAGTTCAAGGATAAAGCCTTAATATATGGTATATTATTAGAACTTTTTCCGATACCCCTTGTTATATGAAAACTTAAAACATAAATGCTGTTAAATATTTAAAGTTATAATTATGAGAGAAAAAGGTGAAGATTTAATGCTAAAAATAACGGAATGCATACATGCATGCAATCATTGCTTCGTATCATGTTTAAATGAAGAAGATGTAAAAATGATGAAAGACTGTATCATATTAGATAAAGATTGTGTTGCAATTTGCCAGGCGACATTGGGATTAATATATAGAGGGGGCCACTTCGTTAAAGAAGCTCTCTCATTATGCGAAGATGCATGTAAAGCCTGTGCAGACGAATGCCGCAAACATCCATACGATCATTGTAAAGAATGTGCCCGTGCCTGCGATGCCTGCGCTGAAGCATGTCGTACATTCATGTAGTATTTTAATTGGTTCCGCTTATTTACATCTAATTTAGGGTTTCAGATTTTTATCCTCAATTGATGCCCAATAAATTAAGCCGAGAGCTTCATGTCCTATCTATGGGTTATCGTAACTTTTCAATCCCCCAAGAAATACTTTTCCGCCTTTCCCAAAGCATTAGAGAGATAATGTCCCCGGGCAAGCAGCTCACTTATTCTTTTCGTGTTTTGTTTCATTTTTAAATATTCTTCTTTTGTAATAGTGGGTAGTATATCATCTAATTCTTCCAGAGATTTTATACAAATGCCAATATGGTGTTCATCCACAAAGGATGCCAAAGCAGCTTCTTTCCATATAATTACAGGAATGTTGCATCGAATATATAAAGATGTTTTATGCGGATTATTATATCTTAGATATTCTCCAAAAGTACCTGAACAAGTAAAGGGAGATTCACCATCCCATACCAAACCAAAATCTCCCTTTACCTCTGCTATCAGTTTGTCTGACGGTACAAATCCTTTATAATTAAAGGATTCTTTATTTTTAATGCGATCCCATTCAAAACCACTTCCGTACAGATTGAACTTCCAATGGTTCATAAGGTTATCCAACAGATATAAGAAACGGTTTTTTTTGTAGCTCAATCCACCAGCGTATATCACTTTATATGGCTGTTTTTCAGGGTTATTCCGTTCGTCGGCAAGTGTGGGAGACAGGTAATCAAATATTTCGAGGCATTCTATAGTTTTATTAACTCCCTTTTGCAGTAGCCATTCTTTCATAAAAATATTATGCGCTATAAGAAAATCGGTATGATTTAGTCGTTTTATCTCTTTATCTACAGTTAGTTTTTTTCTTCTAAATGATCCCAAATCATGTATAACTGTAATCACCTTCCCACCCCTTATATGAATAATATTACAAACAAATGAATAATATTTTTTAAAAGGATATTGTAAGACTACAATGTCATTTTTAGATATTGTGAATCCAACTTTAAGCACGCCTATCAAAGTGATCAGAAATCCCAAAATATTATTTGAATAGTGCGTCTGAGCTAACCCGCTATTTTTATAGCCAAGTTTTTTCAATATGTTCTCGATATCGGTTTTGGCTTTATTACCGGCACTGGTAATTTCCTTATAGTTTTTTGATAAATAGTACTTTCCCATCTGTTAGAAGTTTAAGAAAATAATTCCTGTTTTGCCATCTTTATAGCGGCTGCGATTGTATCGTCCATATCAAAGTAGGCATATTGAGCTAATCTTCCGCCGAACAAGACTTTTCGCGATTGGGATGCCAATACTTTATATTGTTGTAATAAATCGTTATTTCTTTTGTCATTTACAGGGTAATAAGGTTCACAATTATCTGTATAAGGCCGAGGGTATTCTTTAGTTATAATTGTAAAAGGTTGTTTACTAAATTCAAAATGCTTATGTTCAATAATACGGGTGTAGGGGATAATGGATTCATTATAATTAATCACTGCATTCCCCTGATAATCATCGATCTCTAACCGTTCATGTTCAAAGTGCAGGCTTCGGTATTCCAGATGTCCTAATTTATAATTGAAATACTCGTCTATGCAACCTGTGAAAATAGTTTTCTGTGCCATGCCGTCGAAGAAATCCCTGTTATGAAAATAATCTGTATTAATTTTAACTTCAATACCATTTAAAAGGGCTTCAATAAACGCGTTATATCCATTTATAGGAATACCCTGATACGGATCACTAAAGTAATTGTTGTCATATATAAATCTCAATGGAATGCGTTTAATAATAAATGCCGGCAGTTGTGTAGCCGGACGGCCCCATTGTTTTTCAGTATACTCTTTAATAAATGTATTATAGATATCCCTACCGCATAGTTTCAATGCTTGCTCTTCCAGATTGGCAGGATTCGATATATGTCTGTACGGACGGCACTGTTCTTCTAATTTTAGCTTGGCTTCAGAAGGTGTGTTCACTTCCCATAACTTATTAAATGTATTCATGTTGAAAGGGAGATTATATAGCTTCCCCTTATAATTTGCCAGAGGTGAATTTATGAAATTATTAAAACGGGTAAACCTATTGGCGTAAGCCCATACTTCCTCATTGTCCGTATGAAAAATATGGGCGCCATAAGCATGAATTCTGATACCCCCTTCTTCTTCACAATAAATGTTACCTCCGATAGTTTTCCGCTTATCAATAACAAGACAATTTTTACCGTTTTCATGTAATATTTGGGCAATGACCGAACCAAATAACCCGGCACCTACAATAAGATAATCATATGTTTGAGTCACGTTTGTTTTATTTGCTTTTCGCAAATTTAAATATTCTTTTTTATGAAACCCAAATCTGGGAATGTATTATAGTGATGAAAATTTTTATTTTAAAAATATAAGAATATACATCCATAGGTTTTTGTATCATTATA
>DAMCDT010000230.1:5041-6606 GCA_032058265.1 Tannerellaceae bacterium | reverse complement strand
ACTGTCTTTTATCACAAGAAAGCTTTCATCGATGTTTATTTCTGTCCGTAGACTATTTGACCCCTTTTCGTTTTCTTCTTCGATAAACAGGACAGACGAGGCTAATCTTGTTTCAAAACGTTCGTCCTTATTATTAGCCCAATTCAATAAAGACTTTATTGTATTGTCTTGCGCATCCGCTTTCAGGTCGATATAATTGCGTAATCCAGCCTTATTATAATTAGTGGCGCGCAACTGCATATCGACTTTGTCGAATGGATTTTCGCAAGTGAAATAACAAGATTCAAAAGCGGAACCTCCAACCGTAAACTGAGGCAGGAAAGCTTCTATCCTGAATTTGTTGTATTGATTGTTGTAATGGCCTGTTATCCTAGCCTGAGAATTAATAGTTACGGGAAGCTTTAACGTTTTGGAAAGATTTTCAGTATTCTCTAAAGTAAATAAAAGAGAGAAATTATTCTCTTTCGCATCCAAGTCCTTAAAAGTAGTATTTATAAGCGCCGGAATGTATCCTTTGAAAGTATTTAAGAAACTAGGGATAATGGTAGAAAATGAATAGACACCTGTAACTTCACCATTTAGTATATCGGAAGTTACGGTAAGGCGTTTATCAGCCGAAGTACCCGTAGCCGTTATTTTAAATTGATTGATGAAGAGGTTACTGGGAGCGGTATTGATCATTAAGCTGTCAATTGTAATATTTCCCTGGACATTATCAATATTATTGCCTGTAAAGTCAGCATTTAAAGACAATGCTATTTCAGGAGATTCGTATTTATCTGTCAGGTTTAAGTTATCAGGACGGAAATCATGTAAGTTAGCAGTGAAATTAAAAACGGAATTTTCTCCCTGATTCCTAAACATTCCTTCTGCATATAAAACACCATTCGGATCATCTATCTGTATAATTCCGTCAAATCCGTTTCGTTGGAAATGTCCTGTTAATAAAAGATTTTCATAACGATAGTTCCTGTAATCGAATTCACTGACAGTTGCTTTAATATTCCCTGTAAAATGTCCGTCGACCGGACGGCTTGCGTCAATGGATAGGTTGAACCGTGCAATACCGAAAGGATTATCAATGTCGAAAAGATCGGCCACTAATATTTCTGATGATGATAATGTTCCCCTCATATAAGCGGCAATATTCTTATCTTTATTATTACCGAACATAAGGTCTGTCTCTATCGATCCGACAGCCGATGATAGTTTTCCGTATGCAACAAGATTATCAAAGAAACCGGATATCTCGCCTGTGAAATTAATTGTTCCTAAACGGTTAACAGCCTCAGGCAGTATAACCGGATCTTTGCTGAAGTTATTGACCAAACCGCTTAATCCTTCATTCGTAATGTACATTTTATTTACCTCACCGAATACGTATGCATCTTCTAAGCGGGTAATTCCTTTCAATGACATCATGCCTATGAAAAGCATTTTCTTACTGTAATTAAGCGTTAGCCGTTTTAGGTTAATATCATTAATATAGCCCGATGCTTCTGCAGACAATTCTACATGATCATTAAAATTACTGAATATAGGAATAAAGCTTGACAATTCTTTCA
>DAMCDT010000230.1:0-5031 GCA_032058265.1 Tannerellaceae bacterium | reverse complement strand
TTCTTTCAAATATAATTGTGAAGGAGCTATATCCAGTGTAATAGGAGCATTGTTTAAAAGACCATTTAAATCCGAAACATTACTTAAGTTGATATTAGCCCGTTCGATCTTTAAATCTGTTTCCGGTAGTCTGACTTCAAAGTTTTGTATAAAAGCACTGTCGCGGTTACCTACAATATTCATTGAAAGTTTATCCAATTCGAATCCAGCACTTTCATTAAAACTTAGTCTTTTAATATTGGCATTCAAACTGTCTTTGTTCAATGCTTTCAGCGATATGTTAGCACTGATATCTTTAATATCTACATGTTGTGCGTTGAACTTATCAGGACTGGTCTTTTCACTTAGTACATCGTAACGGAAATTTCCTTTTCGTATTAAGATGGAATTAAACTGGAGTTCAATATTAGGAGATTGTTTCGTTGTATCCCTACTGGAGAAAGCGTCGATTACGAATTGAAGATTAAGTTTATCTTCAGGCGTATCTTTTTTCAAGTTAAAGGAAAAGCCGAACAAACGTAAAGTCGTGAATATAAACTTACCCTTTAGCATTGGTAACGGTTTAAATCCGGCGGTTATATGATTGGCAGTAAATAATTCATTACCCGCTTCATCTTCCAGATATACATTATCTAATACTAGTCGATTGAACCAGTCAACGTTTACTTTTCCTATTTTAACGGGTACATTCAGACGATTGGATAATTCAGTTACGGCAATATCTGCAACCTTCCTTTGGATATATGGAATATTAAGTAAAATAGCAGGCATTGCGTAGAATATCCAGAAAAAAGCAAACAGTACAACAATTATGTATTTAAGTCCTTTAATCTCTTTTCTTGATTTTGTACACAAAACTACAACAATTAGCCTTAGATTTCGTTAATTTTGCATTAAAAAAGAAATAAATGAATATAACGATCCTGGGGATAGAATCATCTTGTGATGACACTTCGGCTTCCATCATTCGTAATGAAGTAATGCTTTCAAATGTAATTGCCGGACAGGCTGTTCATGAAGCTTATGGAGGCGTTGTCCCTGAATTAGCATCAAGAGCTCATCAACAAAACATTATACCTGTAGTATCCGAAGCGTTGAAGCGTGCCGGAATTACCAAATCAGAACTTACAGCAGTGGCTTTTACGCGCGGTCCCGGTTTAATGGGCTCCTTATTAGTCGGAACTTCCTTTGCCAAAGGTTTGTCAGCATCCTTAAATATTCCGATGATTGAAGTAAACCATTTGCAGGCACATGTATTGGCTCACTTTATTAAACAGAGTCCGGATGATAAAGATCAACCCTCATTTCCATTTCTATGTTTATTGGTTTCGGGTGGGAATTCACAAATTATTAAGGTGAACAGCTATGATGATATGGAGGTAATAGGACAAACCATTGATGATGCAGCAGGAGAAGCTTTTGATAAATGTGCCAAAGTCATGGGATTAGGTTACCCCGGTGGGCCAATTGTCAATAAACTAGCCAATGAAGGAAACCCGAAAGCTTTTGTTTTCAGTAAACCGCATATTCAGGGTTATGATTATAGTTTCAGTGGTTTGAAAACATCTTTCCTTTACACATTGCGTGACCGTATAAAGGAAGACCCTGCTTTTATTGAAAATAATAAAGCAGATCTGTGTGCTTCCTTACAAGCTACCGTTGTCGATATATTAATGAATAAACTGTATAAAGCCTCAAAAGATCTTAAAATAAAAGAAGTGGCAGTTGCTGGCGGCGTATCTGCAAATACTGGTTTGCGGGATGCTTTCCATGGTTATGCCAAACGATATGGTTGGAAAATACATATTCCTCCTTTTGCTTTTACAACAGACAATGCAGCCATGGTTGCCATAACCGGATATTATAAATATCTTAATAAAGAGTTTACATTAATGGACGCAGTCCCTTATTCAAGAGTTACATTGTAACTCTTGAATAAGGGAAATTCAAAATTGAAAATGAAAAATTAAAAACGCAAAAAATCATTTTCAACTTTCAATTTTCAACTTTCAATTAAAAAAAGTGAATGTACAGATTATAACGATAGGTGATGAGTTGTTGATAGGTCAGGTGGTTGATACTAATTCGGCTTGGATGGGACAACAATTAGAGAAAGAAGGATTCCGTGTTATATGGAGAACTGCAGTAGGGGATGTCGAAGAAGATATGCTGGAAGTTATTGATGCGGCTATGCATCGCGTACAGATTGTATTACTAACAGGTGGTATCGGTCCGACAAAAGATGACATAACAAAGAGAACACTTTGTAAATATTTCGATTGCGGTATGCACTTTTCCGAAGAAGTGTATGAGAATATTCTGCAACTATTCAACAAATCGGGAAGAGTGATGAATGAACTAACGCGCAATCAAGCGATGGTTCCAGATAAATGTACGGTCATTCAAAACAAAGCCGGAACGGCTCCGTGTACATGGTTTGAGCAAGATGGAACTATCCTGATATCGATGCCGGGAGTTCCTTATGAAATGATGTTGTTGATGACAAACGAGATTATCCCCCGTTTAAAACAGAGATTCCATCGGGATATATTTATTCGCCATAAAACAACCTGGGTAAGTGGTTATGGTGAGTCCGCTTTAGCTATTAAACTTTCCCGGTTTGAAGACGAACTTCCTCCATTTATTAAATTGGCTTACTTACCTCAACCTGGCTTAATACGTTTGCGGCTATCGGCATATACCAAAGATGAAAGGAAAGCGGAACAAGCTATCAAAGAACAAAACGAGAAATTACATATACTTTTATCCGGAAATATTATAGCCGAAGAAGATAAACCATTAGAAGAACTGATAGGAGAAGCGCTTCTCAAAAAAGGTTTAACACTAGGAACAGCCGAGAGTTGTACAGGCGGACGTATAGCCAGTATGATAACTTCTGTGCCGGGAAGTTCACGCTATTTTGCCGGAAGCGTAGTTTCTTATAGCAATGAAGTTAAGCATCAGGTATTAGGAGTTTCCAATGAATCTTTATCTCAATATGGAGCAGTCAGTCAGCAGGTTGTTGAGCAAATGGCATCGGGCGCTCTTCGCGTATTAGGGTGTGATTGTTCTGTTGCCACTTCCGGTATTGCCGGGCCTGATGGGGGAACTCCGGAAAAACCGGTTGGTACAGTATGGATTGCTGCTGCTTGTAAAAATAAGATTGTTTCGGAATGTTATCATTTTTCTACTATCAGGGAAATGAATATAACCCGTGCATCAAATATGTCATTATTAATGCTCCTTAAATTATTGAGTTAGTATCAATAACTTATCACTTTTTTTTCTTAACTGGTTGTTAATAAGCAAGAAAAAAGTGGAAGGTCATCTTCCACTTAAAAGGGAACTATCATTGATAACTTTATAATACAGGAGAGAATAATCGCATAATGGATTGTATAACCCGCTTAATCCACGGGCGATCTAACCATTCGTCCAAATTGACTTCTCTACAATTTTTCATATCTTCCATGAAGATGTCATAATTTTGTTTCGCAATCTTAGGATCATACAGATAAGTATTGATTTCAAAGTTAATTTCCATACTTCTTAAATCCATATTGGTACTCCCTATTACGGATACATAATCATCCACAACCATGGTTTTGGAATGCAGGAACGTTTTCGTGTATTCATATATCCGTATACCGGCTAACAGGCATTCTTCATAATAAGAGTGGATGGCTGGGTTCATAAAAGCCATATCCGCTTTTTGCGGTACCATAACGCGGACATCTACACCACCCAATGCTGCTGCTTTCAATGTTTGTAAAAGCGGGTCGGGTGGGAGGTAATAAGGAGTTTGGATATATATATAACGATTGGCCCTGCCTACAATATTTGCGGAAGCCAGTAACAAATATGGCCATTTAGAGGTAGGAGTTTCAGGTACTATTTGTAGTAAGTTATCGGTATATTCTTTGTGAGGTGGAAAATAAGGAGCCAGGTTATCAGGCAAAGAACCTTCTGATTCGAACCATATATGCATAAAGTTATATTGCAGGCCGTATACTCCTTTACCGATAATCCGCATGTGTGTATCACGCCAGATATAATGGTATTCATCGCCAATATTCATTCCTCCTGTATAACCAATCATGCCGTCTATCACTACAATTTTACGATGGTCGCGATTATTGAGTTTTCTTCTTATCCATGATAAAGAGGCTTTACTAAATGCCAGCACTTCTACACCGGCTTTCCTCATATCGTAATAAAAACGGGGATTAATGGTTATGTTGGCAATATTTTCATAAATGAATCTTACTTCTACACCTTCACGGGCTTTTTGCATCAGGATTTTTTTGATTATTTTTCCTGTTTTGTCATTCTTAAAGCAGAAATATTCGAGATGAATATGGTGTTTTGCATTCTTTAAATCTTCTATTAATGCTTCAAACTTCCGTTTTCCGGTAGTAATAATTTCCACATCGCTACCATACCATACCTGCGAGTTTTTACTTCGTTCGAGTAGCTCAACCAATGTGTTATATTGAGGATCAACTTCGTCTTTATGAGTATCGAAATCTTTTTCATATTCTTGCGGCATCTTAGAGCTGAAATCCATTTTAAAAAGCTCATATTTGGTAGGAGAATCTTGTTTTCTGCGCGGATTATAGCCAAAAACATAATATAGAATAAGTCCGACTGCAGGCACAGCTAGCAGTACCAAGAGCCATGCCATCGTTTTTGTAGGATTAGTATCCTCCGTCAGGATAGCATAAAATGTACCTATTATTAATAGTATATAAATAACCGTTAATATACCAATTATAAAAGTTGTGGGGTCCATAGCTCTTTCTAATATGAAATGCGAAGATAAGTAAAAATGCATATTAAGCATATTCTGTTAAACGAAGTCTATTCTTATAAATGATAATTCCACATTATAACCAATGAAAGATAGAATAAGTTATGAAAATGCAGGAAAAATATATCTATTATAATTTTCAATGTTATCGTACATGAATTTGTAATATTATTTACATTATTTTATAATTGCACAAAAGGAGTATAAATAAAATGGAATTA
>DAMCDT010000229.1:0-6609 GCA_032058265.1 Tannerellaceae bacterium | reverse complement strand
ACGTTTGCGTAGTGAAAAATTATTAACACCTTGCAGGCTACATACCGAGATCGGTTCGCTGTCAAATACCCAATTATTTATATCAATGATATGCGCACCCATTTCATATACTACACCGCCACTTCTGGCTTGATTTAGTCTCCAATATTCAACACCTGCCGGGTATTCATCTGATTCAGGCACACGCCAGTCACCTCTATAGTCGTATAAGCTGGATTGAAGTACTTGTCCGACAGGTTTATTACGGATTGTATCCACTAAAAGTTTCCATTCGCCTGAATGACGACGCTGATGACCAATTTGTAACGCTTTCCTTGTACGTCCTACTGCTCCGATCATTTCATCACATTCAGCCACTGTCATTGCCATAGGTTTTTCACAAAAAACATGTTTCCCTGCTTCTAAAGAGGTTATTACAATATCCTTATGTGTATCGTTTGGCGTTATAACCGCAACAGAATCCAAATCTTTCATTTGAAGTACTTCTTTCAGATTCTGAATGAACTTAGGTTTATCGCCACTTTTAATCAATTGAGCACGTTGCTCCATCTTATGAGGAACAATATCACACAATGCCACAATTTCAATTTCCGGTACATCATTGAGTGCATTAATAATGGCTTTGCTTCGATTTCCGCATCCTATGATTGCCATCTTAAATTTTTTAGCAGTTACAGATCCTATATCTGAAACTTTTGCCATAAGAGGGTTACCTGAAAGAATCATACCAGCACCGGCTAAGCTCGTTGCCCCAATAAAACTACGTCTGGAAATTTTTTTTTCGTTTTTCATACTAGTCTGTATTAATTTAAGTCATACATCTATAATTTATATACCTAAAAATTAAATAAAATCGATTCTGCAAATTTGAAAAAAATTAAGTATATCTTATTTGATACTGTATAAAACAAGGATTATTGTAATATATATTAAATCACAGATTATCATGAATTAACATTTAAAGTATCAGATTTCATCGGATCAGATCATATTTCATTATTTTCATAAAACTGCAAAACAAATAGAAAATCGGTTTTGCAGTGTTCAAATATGAATTTATAATTTGACATAAGCAAACAAATAAATTATTTTTAACATTATTTCTGTTAATGGTCTGTGAGTTGAAACTTTATCTTTTGTGAATTGTTATACTAATATATGACTAAAAAAGAAGGAGATAAGTTATGAAAGTAGTTATTGATAAAGCAAATTCAAGGGGATTCTTTAATCACGGTTGGTTAAAAACATACCATACTTTTAGTTTTGCTGATTATTACAATCCCAGCCGTATGCACTTTGGTATGTTACGTGTATTAAATGATGACACCGTAACCGCCCGTGAAGGTTTTGGAATGCATCCTCATAAAAACATGGAAGTTGTCTCTATCCCACTAAAAGGATACCTTCGACATGGTGATAGTATTAAAAACAGTAAGACAATAACACCTGGAGATATACAGGTGATGAGCACCGGTACCGGTATTTTCCACAGTGAATATAATGACAGTGATACTGAAAACCTGGAATTTCTTCAGATATGGGTCTTTCCTAAAGAAGAGAACACTGTTCCCGCTTATGATAATTATGATATACGCCCAACACAAAAACGGAATGAAATATCATTGATCATTTCTCCTGACGGCGATGCTCCGGCTTCAATTCTACAGGATGCTTGGTTTTCAATGGGGACATTGGACGCCGGACTGAAAAAAGAATATAAATTACATAATAAAAACACAGGTGTATATGTCTTTATTATTGAAGGAGAAGTAAGAATAGGAGAAAATACTCTTTCTAGAAGAGACGGAGGCGGATTTAGCGAAACGGACAATATATCTATTGAAACAACAAAAGAAACAACTATTCTTTTAATAGAAGTTCCTATGCAATAAATATAAAAACTTCAATTAATACATACATTGATAGGTTGTTTCTTGCGAGAGACAACCTTTTTCATTTATTATGAATTAATGATTATCCACTACCAGAAATATTTGATTCGTCAGAAAATCAATTTCCCAATTGCCCTCGGGATGATTTTCCCATTGATATTTTTCTCCCATTTTATTCCACCATTGATTAAAAGCTATATTTACTTCAACCATATCATTCATTAATTTTTCATAGTTCAATTCGGTGTTATTTTCTGACACTTGCATTTTTAATAATTCAATCAAACAGTCTTTTCGATTAGACAGAAGTTGGATTTCATTTTTTTCTTCGTTATTAATATATCCAATTAATTTTCTCATGTTATTGAATTTATTCAATAAAAAAACGTGGGACTTAACCATGTCTGCTTTTAGAGGTTCTCCAAAACCGTCGCGAACAAACAAGAAAAGCCCACGTATATTCTACGTGAGCGTCTACTTTTCTTGTTCTTGTTCGCTAAAAAAATTTGGAGATTTCTAAAAGCAAGAGCAAAAGTTAACGCTTTTTACTAATATGTTTAATATGTTTATCTCATGTACAAATATTTAATTCAAATCATACAACATTTATTACCGATCAATTTACACAAAGGTAGACATAATGCATTACATAAACTGATCTAACCATAATAATTCTCTTATCTGTAGTTCCTGTCTGCGAGAAAATTGATCATGCGTGTAATTGCGCGGCTGCATGCCGGACAGAACGGCGCGTAGTCGCGCATCATGCAATGATCCATTGGCCGGTAAATACCTTTCGATAAATATCCTCCACCTTCAAAAACACCCGTCTTATCTTTATACGTATTATTTAAAGGAGTCGGAACAGGCGTTCCTTCCGGTAAAAGATCTTTCCATTTACTGTTAAAATCTACCAGTGTAGTTATATTTGGTTCCCAGGGTTCGCATTTCAGATTATAAAATTCGTCATCATAAGCTACTTCCGAAGAAAAGTATTCGTCGGCCAGTCCTGCGAAACTATGACCGAACTCATGCACAAATACTACTGATGTCCTTTCGCTATCAGAAGTTCCCATCGCATAGTGGTTATACATACCTCCTCCGCCATAGGTATCCGTATTTACTAGTATAAAGATTGCGTCACAGGGGACGTTCCAAACCGCATCCCGTATGGATTTCATGTCGGGAGTGGTAAGGTATCGATCAATTCCAAATGTATAATATCCTGAATTGAGTGCTGTGTTTTTGAAAATACCTTTTCCTGAAACATCCGTTCCGGATTCCTCCGAGACAAGCCCGACCGACCAAACGTTAAAATCATCTCTATATTGATCAAAAGGAGGAGTTGCAAAAAGAGCCTCCGTAAAACGTTTGGTATCGGATTCAAACTTTGCTTCTTCTTCTGCCGTATATCCTTCACCGATAAAAACAAGGTCGACCTTACCGGGCGGATCTCCTTTATACTGTATTTGGGTCACTACGTTTTCCTTTAATTCCCCCCGGTCAATAAAAATACTTGCCGGGTCTATTTCCAACTCTAATAAAGGATGAAAGTGCATATCTTTCTTATCCCTGGCTGCGATTTCCAACAAAACATTCTTTTTCGGGAACGGTACAGATATGCTGTTAGTCCATGACTGTATTTCTGTTCTAGCCTGTTCAGTGGAACGCCACTCTTCAAACAAAGTGTTGAAACCCCGCGAATAGACTAAAGTACGGGTGGCCTTATCATATATATTAACGTAGTATCCTCCATAATAAAACTCATCAATCAGATTAGTTTTAGGTCCTCCCCAAATCGGCTCTTGCCGCAATTGTTGTAATGCCGCTGCCTGAAATTCGGAATTACCACTTAGTGCAAAATCGATACGGAGGCTTTTTGTTTCAAACCAATCGTTATAATTATTTTGTGCTGAGTTATTACATACACAAACAAAAACTGATACAAGGATAAATAATGTTGTTTTCATGGATTTAGTTTTAATACTCAAATTTAGGCATTATATCTTAATTTGATTGATGATAAAGCCTATTCTTTTGTATCCAAAATGAAAGTAAATATCATTGGAAAATATTTTTCAATGCCGATTTCAAATCATTATATTTAAAGTGATATCCTTCATCCATTATTTTTTCAGCAGACACCCTTGAACCTTCTAATATGACCATCGCAGCCTCATCAAATAGAAGCCTGATCATAAACCCAGGAATAGCGGGAAGTAACAAAGGACGTTTCAATACAGATGCCAAAACTTTCGTGAATTCTTTATTTGTGACCGATTCGGGAGATACTGCATTATAAACGCCTGACATCTTTGTATCATTTAATGCATATCGGTAAATTGAGCAAATATCATAGATATGTATCCAGGGCATAAATTGATTACCGCTTCCCAATGGAGCACCCATATATAGTTGCACCGGGAGTTTCATCATTTTAAGTGCCATTGCGTCCGCTGATAATACTACGCCTGTTCGGATTTTCACAACTCTTTGAGCGGTTCCCGAGAGTTTAAATTTATCCGCAACCCTCTCCCATTTATCAACAACACCACTCAGAAAATCCGATCCTTTATTATCTTCTTCCGTATAAATCCGGTCTGATGTAACTGCACCGTAATACCCTACAGCTGATGCAGAAATAAAGGTTTTAACCTTGATATTGTTTAGTTTCAGTTTAACTAAAAGCAGTTCAGCACTGTCAATCCTACTGGAGAGAATTTCTTTCTTCCGGTCTTTCGTCCATCTTTTACCTGCGATAGAAGCTCCAGCCAAATGAATAATATGGTCGACAGAATGCAAGGCTTGTTCATCAATAAAACCTTCATTAATATTCCATTCATACTCATAATCCTGTCTCTTTTTACGAGTCAGTAAACGAACAGAATAAGTATCAGTAAGCATCTTAGCCAAATGCTGTGCAATAAGCCCATTACCACCGGTTATCAAAACTATCTCTTTCATTTCTACAAGTTACGATAAATTTAATCCCAACTTATTAAATAACAAAAAATATATTGATATAGTTACGATACTGTCACGTAGTAAAATAATTTATATTTGTATGAATATGGTAAAGAGTAAACTAAAGATAGGATATATTATATTTCTTTCACTGCTGGCATTGATTTTATCAGCCCTTTTTGCTTTTAGTTTTTCTATCTTCTTTTCTGAATATTTGCCTTTATTCCTGATACTTCTTTTTAATGGAGCAATCATAATCCTTTTGATTTATGGCATCTTTCTTGATTGCAATTATATTGTGGTTGATAAGAGACGAGGCTATCTGAAATGGAAATCACTATTTCAGTTGCATAGTAAATGGATTGAATTAAACGATCTGACTGGATACGTTATCACTTTAGAGCGCAGCAAGATTATGGAACGCAGGGTTGTACATCTGGTTAATAAAGACCGGAAAGTAATTTTGAAAATATCCGGTTTTTTCTGTAAAAACATCGATGAGATCCTTTCGGTATTAAATTTGCCTGAAGAAACAAATTATGGACAAAATCCCCTGACACGAAAGGTATATATTAAGAATAGCTAAGCTTTTCTTCTACGTTATTTTTCTAATTACGCACGTAAGATTTATGCTTTATGCAGATCATTTCAAAAGTTGGCAATGTTCTTTTCAAAACATTACGATCTTCTTTACAAAACATTGCATCCTTTTGAAAGAAAGATTACCATGTTTTAAGGAATGTTAGTTGGGATAAATGATAAGCTATAAGCCCTCCCAATCCTATTGAATGTGTTTGTGTTAATGGATCAGGCTTCCCCGGTTATGCCACCTATGGGCGGAATAAATCCATCAATTTTATCCGGAGCTTTCCCTTGTTGATCTTCAAATTTGGCGATATTATCCTGCAATGCATACAACAACCGCTTGGCATTATCTGGCGTAAGAATAACCCTGCTTTGTACTTTTGCTTTGGGCACTCCCGGTACGACACGTATAAAATCGATAATAAACTCGGATGTGGAATGGGCAATTACAGCAAGATTGGCGTATGTTCCTTGTGCTATATCTTCAGACAGTTCTATTTGTATTTCGTTCTTGGGGTTATTATTGTCCATAATTAAATATGTTATGAGTATTAGTATTGGCATCAAATATAGTACTAATTAGCTTTATATAAAACAAAAACGGCTACCTTCTCAGGCAACCGCTCTCTAGTTGTGTTTTTAATTCTCAATTCTTTAGACCAATGTAAAAATATTTTCTCTGTTATAGTTAAATCATTTTAATTCTTTTGACATTTAAGTTAAGGTCATATATAAGTGCTAATTGTATTATATGATTTCACAAATGTAAAGGGTTTATTAGGAACCACCAAATACTATTTTATCAATAAATAATACTATTTCGTCAAGCAATGGACTAAAAAGTTAATTTCATACCCTAAAACGGGTACGGGAATATCTCTCTCTGTACTCGGTAGGAGTAATACCTTTTCTTTTCCGAAAGATGCGGTTAAAGTTGGAAAGGTTGTTGAAACCGCTTTTGTAGGATATCTCTGATACCGTATCGCTTGTATCGATCAAGCGGCCAGCCGCTTCGGATATACGAATATCATTCAGGTTATCAATGAATGTTTTACCTGTCCATTTTTTCAGGAAACGGGTCAACGATGATTCACTTGTATTGATCAGTTCAGCCAGATCCGCCAGCGTGACTGACTTATGATAGTTTTCGTGCAAATAAAGCATGACT
>DAMCDT010000228.1:0-6614 GCA_032058265.1 Tannerellaceae bacterium | reverse complement strand
GTGCCAATTCGATCTGAGCACGAAATTCCTGTTCAATCTCTTTTATGTTCCATTTATTCTCGGTTATTGCTTGTCCCGGATAGGCAGGATTCGGATTCATCATCGGATAAAAATAGCCATTAGAATCAGTCAGGCTTGGACATTGCGTAAGCGGTCTCCATTTAATATTCTCCCATTCGCTGGTTATTGTTAAATGCAGACCAACATCCAAACCGGGATTATCTTTCAGCATCTTTACAGCTTCGGGAAACCATGGCGTGACAACCATTATCTCGGCAGAGGTAATTATTCCGTCCTTATACGTTTTAACAAAAGCTTCATTTACAGAGTGGAAAGCTCCCATATCATCCGCACGGACAATTAGACGTGGATTACTTTCCTGACAAAACAAAGGCACAGAGGTAATACTCATAAGCAGACAAATGAGAAATCTTTTAAATAATGGTGTTTTCATGTGTTATTGAATTAATGATGATTATTACAGGGTTCCTTTTAACAAAACAGGTTCTTTGTCCGGTTCCATACTATTGGTTATGCTAATTTGTAACTCATTATCATTGAAGTTACATATATATGTTTCGTGCTGGCTTTCCGTAAGGTATAATAACCGGAGGCTTAGTTCGTCTTGTTGAGTCCAACTGGCATATCCTGTAATGGTAAATGGAGCCAGTCCGTCCGCATTTCTTCGGGGATTAAGAAAATAAGGACCGGGCCTTTCCGTTTCCCCATATTCCCATGCATCAAGACCAAAAGGAAATGTATAACTGGTATTATTTGTTTTTATTTCCATCAAGCAAGTACCATTCTCATCAAATTGAAAAGAAATATTATTGATGGAGTACTCATTCGTTTCAATCAAATAAGTCATTGAATCACTTTTAAGAGGGGTGATCTTCTCTTCATCTGTCAGAGTAAAAGGAAATGGTAAATGGAGGGATGATAATTTACTGGTCAGCAAATCATTTGTCATTTCATCAGAACGGATAACCTTGCGTTCAAGTATTCCCGGGAATAAATGTTCCCATAATAATGAAAACAGGGTAGGGACCTGGGATGTATTCGAGGTGATAACGATAACGGCATCCTGGTCAGGCATTACGATGATTAATTGTCCGTTGGCGCCATCCGCACGGTACGCATTATGTGTGCTTCGCCATATTTGATAACCATAACCTTGTGCCCCTTCGTCATATAATTCCTGTTCAAAGGTCGGTTCATCCAATTGATATATCTGTACGGAACTGGCT
Source organism: Tannerellaceae bacterium (assembly GCA_032058265.1). Taxonomy (GTDB): domain Bacteria; phylum Bacteroidota; class Bacteroidia; order Bacteroidales; family Tannerellaceae; genus DFXE01. Next base: position 5,367 of record DAMCDT010000228.1, on the reverse strand, counting down.
TCTTTTATCCATGATGCCGGTAGTAATTGTTTTCCTTTCCATTTTCCGTTTTGCAGATAAAACATTCCGAGCTTTGCCATATCAGATGTTTTGATCCGCATCCCCCAACCTCCGCAACTGATACCGTCAGAATCTGTTTCCCATTGAATATTTTCAATTTCAAGTGTGTCGAATAAACGAGGTTGTAAATACTCATAAGTAGTTTTGCCGCTTACTTTCTGTATAATAGCAGATAACATATACGTTGCATACGAACTATAAGAGAAGACACTTCCCGGTTCATTTATGATGGGTTGAGCAAGGTATAATTTTACCCAATCGGGTTGATCTATTGTAAATACCGGAGGAGGTTCATGCCCGGTACTCATGGTAAGCAAATGCTTTATAGTCAGTTTTTCAAGGTTTGGAGATACAACTGCCGGAAGATCATCTGGAAAGAATGAAATTACTTTATCATCCACTTTCAATAGTTTTTCTTCTACGGCGAATCCAATGGCTGTAGATGTAAATGTTTTACTGACAGAATGCATAATATGGTTTATATCCGATTTGTAAGGATGCCACCAACCTTCGGAAATAACCTTTCCATGCCGCATTAACATAAAACTATGTACTTCAATATTATTGGCTTCAATGCTTTCGATAAACCGCAGGATGTTTTCTGATGCCACGCCTTGTCCTTCTGGAGTACTACGTGGTAAACCGTCCGAATTCCGTTTAATTGTAGGAGCAGCGCATGATGAAAGAAGCAAAAAGACACACAGACCAATAAATGATATTAGACGTATATAGCTCTTCATAATATTGGAATTTGTTTATTAAGTTATAATTGTGAATAAGGAATAGAGAATGTATCTCCATCTGCCACATTACCGGTCTGGATGCCTTTCTTAAGCCAGCGCGACCGTTGAGCGGAAGTACCATGGTTAAAGGCATCAGGGACAACATATCCCTGTGATTGCATTTGAAGCCTGTCGTCTCCGATTTGGGTAGCAGCATTCAATCCTTCATCGATATCTCCGGCTTCAATCGAATTAAAATTCTCATTGTCATAATACGCCCATATACCAGCATAAAAGTCAGCTTGCAGTTCAAGCCGCACATTTAATTGATTACTTTCTTTGGTACCAACCCGTTGTTGCTGTTGATGAATCTGATTTAAAGTACCGAGCAGGTATTGAACATGATGGCCCACTTCATGGGCTATTACATACGCATAGGCGAAGTCACCTCCTGCTTTTAATCTGGTTTCCATTTCTTTGAAGAAAGAGAGGTCGATATACACAGTTTGGTCGGCTGAACAATAAAACGGGCCTGTCGATGAAGAAGCGCTCCCACATCCGGAATTTACGGCTCCGGTAAATAATACCATTCGTGGTTTTTCATATTCTCCCCAACCTTTTTGCCTGAAGATCTGGGTCCACACATCTTCTGTTCCGGCAAGGATTTTTTTTGAAAAAGCAGCCAATTCTTCCTCTTCGGCTGTAGGTGTATAATTACTACCGGATGTTGTAACGCTTTGCATGGCTTGTTGAGAAAGAAAATCCAATGGATTTCCACCCATAAACCAGATAATTAAACCTACGATAATAGTACCTCCAAGTCCTAAAGATACTTTACCGGCTCCTCCCATACCACGCCGGTCATCTACATTTGTGCTTTCTCTTCTGCCATCAAGTTTCATAATCTATTATTGAAATCATAAAGTGGAATTAGTAATACAAACATATTAAAAAGGCAAATGTTTCGCAATAAAAAGACTGTTTTACAATTACTTTAAATTAAAAATACTAAAACTTAATTGCCAGATTGATCTCTTTATCTCCGATTGTCCAGTTGGGTCCTTCTTTTATAACCCTAAGAGCTTCCTGGTCTGCGGTCGAACATAGCGATTTTTTTATGTCGAGATCATAAGGCCGTCCTTTTGCATTTACCTTAAAGGCTACTACCACTTGACCTCTAACTTTACCGCATTCATCAAAAGCAGGTATAGAAAGGCTTTCATTAACATACTCCTTGAATACCTTGGCATTAGGCAGAGGCTTAGGTTCACCACTAACAGGTATATCGATATAAGGTACGGGTTCAGGGATAACAAGCTGATGGGACGCTCTAATTGGGAGAGGTCCTGACGGTTCGGGTGCATATTCATCTAAAGCCGCCGGAGCTAAATTTTCTTCTTCAACAATAGAAATATCTATAGCGTGAGATAATTCGTTCTGTGTTAAATTAGGATTTTCATACAAAAGTAAATAACCACCCAGGCCAACGCATAATATAAGGCTTGCAGCGATACTTATAGTAGCTGATAAAGAATACCTTTTCCGTGTTCTTCCCTTTATTACGCCTCTCATTTGTTCAATGCGCTTTTCTGTATTATGATCTTTATCCATAAGTTCATAACCGTCCAGTGCATCGGCAAGGAACGGATCTTTCATCGCTTCCAGTTCAATGCGGTGAGCCTCTTTTCCTTTACGAGATCCTTTTATGTATTGTTTAAATTTCATATTTTATTTCTATCGATACAAATTTTCAAATTGCGTTTTCCGTTTTGAATATAACTCTTAACCTTACTCAGTGGATACCCCGTTTTTTCAACAATATCAACGTATGACATTTCATCATAGAAAAAAAGTTGGATAGTGACCCGCTGAGCTTCCGGCAACTTTTCCATACATCTTTTCAAGGCTGCCATTTTCTCATTTTCATTTTCTTCTTCAGTTAATAGATGCAATACTTCGTCCGATTCCATAAGATTGACATTAAAATCCACAATTATTTCCCGGTTTTCTTTTCGCAATATCTGCAAACAATGATTTCTTACTACTGAATGCAACCAGGTTCTGAAAACAGTTATTTCATAGTTGTTGATCTTAGGAAGTAAATCTTCAAAGAGTTGCATAACGGCATCCTGCGATTTATCCGCATCTTTCAAATACTTTAAACATACACCATATATCAACGGAATATAACGGTTATATAATTCTCCGAAATACTCAGCATTGCCTGTGTTTTTAAATTGCAACAATAGCTCTTCATCGGTTCGTGTTGATATGTTTTTCTTTCCAAACAAAATAATACAGTTTGCGGCAAATGTAAAAAAAATAACAATCTATTTATGGAAATGGATGATAATATAGTATCTAAGAAGGAAAGAGTACTCACAAATTAAAGTTTGAATGATCGAACAAAGCATGTAAATACTGTCTACATTAATGGTGATAATTATGCTGACTGCCGAGTTCCATCCGACTTATTTAAAATTTATATCTTATGAAAACAATTAAAATTGAAGTGTATTGCATTTGTGCCATTCTGGCGTTTTTTCTTTTCGCCTGTTCACAAACCAAACAAAGTAAAGTGGTTACAGAGCCCGTTCCACCCCAACCACCAATACAGGAATATCTTATAGAAGAGGAAGCGCCTGTTTTTTATCAACAGGAAATCGTCAGTGAAGATATGTGTTATGAATCTGCACCTGTATATCAGTATGCAGAAGCCCTTGACTATGTTGCAGAAGAATATAATACCATAAGAGAAAACCGGTTTATTCCAGTGATACAGGAACCGTTATCCACTTTTTCAATTGATGTGGATGTTGCTTCATACAGTAATATGCGAAGGTATATTAACCAGGGGCAAATGCCACCTTCGGATGCTATACGTACAGAAGAATTGGTGAATTACTTTTCCTATAATTATGCTAAACCAACAGGAAATGATCCGGTGAAAATATCTGCTGAAGTAGGCGCTTGTCCATGGAATTCTCAGCATCGTTTAGTGCGGATCGGTATAAAAGCAAAAGAAATTACAGATAAGGCTATGCCTCCTTCCAATCTGGTTTTTCTGGTAGATGTATCCGGATCGATGTACGGGCCAACCCGTTTAGACTTAGTAAAATCATCACTGAAGCTATTGGTAAATAATTTAAGGGAAGAAGACCGCGTAGCTATAGTCGTTTATGCAGGATCGGCAGGTGAAGTATTACCATCGACATCGGGGAGTGATAAACAGAAGATCAGGGAAGCACTGGACAATTTGACCGCAGGAGGCTCAACAGCCGGTGGAGCGGGTATTCAATTAGCCTATAAGATCGCGAAAAAACATTTCATTTCAGGCGGCAACAACCGAATCATCCTTTGTACGGATGGCGATTTTAATGTAGGAGTTTCTTCTACGAATGGACTGGAACAATTAATCGAGAAAGAAAGAAAATCGGGCGTATTCCTTACTGTTTTAGGATATGGAATGGGAAATTATAAAGATAACAGGATGCAGGTATTGGCAGAGAAGGGAAATGGTAACCATGCTTATATCGATAATCTGCAGGAAGCGAATAAAGTATTGGTAAGCGAATTCGGCGGAACAATCTATACAGTTGCTAAAGATGTGAAACTACAGATTGAATTTAATCCTGCTTACGCACAGGCTTACCGCCTGATCGGATATGAAAGCCGCTTATTAAACAAAGAAGATTTTAACGATGATACCAAGGACGCCGGAGAAATGGGCGCCGGACATAATGTGACAGCTTTCTATGAAGTGATCCCGGTGGGTGTGAAGAGTAGCTTTGCAGGAAGCGTCGATGATCTGAAATATCAGCAAACACCATTGACAAAGCCGGTATTATCTGCATCCAACGAGCTGTTGACAGTTAAATTACGCTACAAACAACCGGATGGAGATGTGAGCAAAAAAATTGAACTGCCATTGATTGATAATAAAAACAATGATGTCACTGCTGATTTTCGTTTTGCTGCAGCAGTAGCCATGTTCGGGCAGTTGATCCGTGAGTCTGACTTTAAAGCCGAAGGTTCTTATGATAAAGTGATTGCATTGGCAAAGACTGCGCTGGACAATGACGAACAAGGTTACAAAAGGGAGTTTGTGCGTTTGGCGGAAACTGTAAAGGGAATGGCTAATTAATTACAGCACACAGATTACGCGGATAAACGCGGATTTACACAGAAATTTATTTATAAAAATATTTTCCGTGTCGATCCGGGTTTATCTTTGTCGTCCATGTGCGGAAATAGGTAAACATTTCATATCTGCGGAGTGTTTTATAAGTAGTAGAAACGTTTAAAACAAAAAGATTATGGATTTATCTCAAATACCAACAGACAGGCAGATCATGTCGACAGAGAATAATGGATACGCGGAAGGCGTACGCGATGAAAACTTATGGCCGGAAGATATTCTGAACAGTGAAATGCCTTTATCTGACGGCATCCCCGATCCCGAAGATGACCGGACCGGATTGGAAAACCGGGAAGTCTACAATGAAGAAGGATACGAAAATGTAGACTGATCGTAATATTATATAAAGATATAATTCAGAATAAATACACCTGCTAGAATATACAT
>DAMCDT010000227.1:0-6647 GCA_032058265.1 Tannerellaceae bacterium | reverse complement strand
TAGCAAAGTTGATTTTCCCGAACCATTTGAACCTAACAAAGCCCATTTCTCCCCATTTTTCACATTCCAGTTAAGTGAATTCAATATTGTTCTTTCACCATATCTTATAGATACATTATCCATCCGGAGAGTTATATTATGTGTAGAAGGCGTTTCATTACTCACAGGTAAAGAATCAACAGGATGAACCGGAAAAAGAGTATTTGTTAGCATCTTGTTATCAAGAAACGCTTGTCTGTCCATTGGTGAATAAAGCGAACGGTTTGCAACCGGTAAAATATGAGTGGTCATATCAGGAATATCAGCAGGGTTAGATAATAACAATACAACCTGAAGATTTTCCACATCGATCATCATTTCAAGCATCTCTTCCAAAATGCTACGGGAATGAGCATCCAGTCCTATAAACGGATTGTCTAAAATTAATATCTGCGGACGGGTAAGGAGAGCACGCACGATTAAAAACTTACGCAACTCACCACTTGAAAGAAAAATTATCCGTTTGTCTAAAAGATCGTTTATTTTAAAAAGCGATATAAGTTTGTATATGTATTCTACATCCGTGAAACCCTCCAACAAATCTTTTACCAAAGGCAATTCATCAGTTTCAGTAGCATGCCAGCGCTGTTGATAATAAGAATTACGGCAATCTGTTAATGAATAAATATCTTTAAATGTAATGCTCTTTATAAATTCGCCTACAGGAATATTATCTTTAAATACTATCCGGCCTTCTTTCAGAGCGTATTTACGTTGAAGTATATCCGCTATTAAAGTCTTTCCCCCTCCATTAGGCCCTACAATAGCCCATTGTTCACCTGCATATATATCCCAATTAAGCGGAGTTGAAAATCGCAATTCAGGTAAACGCGTCACCACATTTTGGAGACTGGCAATCAAATTATCATTATAATTTCCCTTACTCATAATTGAAAGCAAAGGTAAGGATTTTACATATTTATCACTGTTTTGAATCTTTACTATTATAAATGAAAAGATATGGTAGGATCCATATTTCTCGTACATCGATTTAAAGCCTGTTTAAATTTCGTTCAATACACTCCTATATGCTTTGCCAACCCTATCTATCACCCTCCACTTCCTATTTCACCATGCTATTAATGAGAGACATACGAGTGGAAGGTTATCTTCCACTCAAAAGAATATCCTTCCACTCCGAATCATTATAATCACTTTTATAAATTACGTACACTACAGGGTGGAAGATCATCTTCCACTACAAAAACCTTTCCCAGATAGGGTTTGAAAAACATCGTGGAATTGTCAAACATGACAGTAGAGAGTCTAAAGGGACTGCTCTCACAAGCAATCCCTTTCACAACATACAGGTTTTTAAAAAGTGTGTCTATTCTGGTTTAGACTATCTAAACCGTTGCCTGTAAAATATCTACTTTAATTTTAACGGATTATTCTTTGTATCTTATATCAATAACCAATATTTGTCAAAAATAATATTAATTTTAGTATGATGCCCTATAAAATGTATCGTTTTTTAACACGGAGCACATTCTTATTTAAATTTTATCACATTTGCTGCTTGATATATTTCATTCTGACAGCAAAAGGCATATTATATTCTTACTCAATTTTATTGCTTATTGATCAATAATGGATATCTTTGGCACAAATCAATCATTTCATACATATCATGAAAAGCTGGAATCTTTTATTAGTAACTTTTCTTTTTGGAATTAATGTACTATCGGTTACTGCCAATAATAGCAAACAATGGAAGCCATTATTTGGTGATAATCTTTCAGATGCAAATTATGATTCAGCTATATGGAGCGAAACAGATGGCGTACTCACTGCTGAAAAGGATGATGCTATATGGACGATATCTGAATATGAAAACTTTGAACTTGACCTGGAATTCAAAACAGACGTAGGAACAAATAGTGGAGTGGTCGTTTATTGTACTGATACAAAAGACTGGATTCCTAATTCGGTTGAAATACAAATAGCCGACGATTATTATGAAAAATGGGCGGATAGTAAACCATACGAAAGATGTGGAGCCATTTATGGACATTTAGGCCCTGTTAAAGATAAAGTGGTTAAAAAGCCCGGAGAATGGAATCATATTCGTATCCGGTGTACGGGACAACGGATATCTGTTATTCTCAATGGTAGAAAGGTTACGGAAATGGATATGAGTAAATGGACATCGGGTACAATAAATCCGGATGGTTCTGATATTCCCAGTTGGTTACCAACGCCTTTTGCCGAACTTCCGACAAAAGGATTTATCGGTCTTCAGGGAAAACATGGAGACGCAACGATCTGGTTTAGAAACATAAAAATACGGGAAACAAATAACTAATAAATACGTGTACCTTTTCGTTTATTTATATCGGAAGCACGCGTGATAATGACTTCTTTTACCCCCGCGTCAATAGCCTCAAATGAATTTTCCAGTTTTGGGATCATCCCGCCCTGGATAATTCCCTGTTCAACATATCGCTTAAAAGTGTAACGATCTAATTCAGGAATTACGCTATCATCATCATTTTCATCTTCCAAAACTCCTTTCTTCTCAAAACAAAAAATAAGGGTAATATCAAAATGTTTGGAAAGAGCCTTAGCTGTTTCACCGGCTATTGTATCTGCATTTGTATTTAAGAGGCTACCTTTACCATCATGAGTAAGTGGCGCAAGAACCGGAATGATATTCTGCCGGATAAAAGAAGCTAATAAATCAGTGTTTACCTCTTTAACGTCTCCTACAAATCCATAATCAACATCTTTTACAGGACGTTTATCCGAACGAATTAAATTAATATCAGCACCCGTTAAGCCTAACGCATTCATTTTTAAAGCTTGTAATCCTGCCACTATGTTTTTATTGACCAATCCTCCATAAACCATAGTCACTACTTTCAACATCTCGATATCAGTAATCCGGCGTCCATTAACCATACGGCTCTCAATCCCCAATTTGGTTGCCAGCTGAGTTGCAGAACGTCCTCCGCCATGAACCAGTAGTTTGTAACCATCTATGTCCGCAAAATCCGCCAGTAAACGTTGGAGTGTATCTTTCTCTTCTACAATTTTGCCTCCTACCTTAACAATAGTAAGTTTTTCCATTCTAAACTCCTCGAATAATTTGGAGCCAAAGTTACTAAAAAGAACAATATGACCGATCTGGCATTACTTTATGTTTTATGGTTGTCTTCGTATCTTTTATCGTCTTTCAAGCATATTATAAATTCGTTGATAAGTAATATTTATACGAACCACCCGGGTGATATACCTTAATCACCTGGGTGATTGAGGTATGCCACCTTGGTGATTCGAACAGATCACAGCTGTGATCCGGTTAGTTAAATAGGAGGAAAGACAATTGAGATCGTATCCTGAACAATAAAAAGAATAGATCCCGCAACAAGTTTCCTTTCAACTATCCTATCACCGTTAACAACTTACAACCAGAAGGTTAGAACGGGGGTGAGAGGTGAAAACGATAAAAATCGGATGATGTTTTTGATACTGTTGCACAGATATTTAGCACAAAGAATGAGAAAGCTATAAGGAAAAAACTATATTATTGTCAATCTCAAGTTTGAAATACCTATTAATGGAAATCTTTCAATTCTTTCTGTAGCTCCTGACGAGCAAAGAAAATTCGACTTTTTATTGTTCCTAATGGTACTTTTAATATTTCGGAGATCTCTGCATACCTATAACCACTCACGTGCATTGAAAAAGGGATTTTAAACTCCTCACTCAACCCATTCATTGCATCCATGATCTCCTGCATATTGAAAAAGCTATCCGGCGCCCCAAAATTGGATTCATTTTCAATATCCAGATTATAAACATCTGCACCTTGCTCAACAAAAAAATGATTCTTTACGACTTTATGATAATTGTTGATAAAAATATTACGCATAATAGTAAGTACCCAACCTTTAAAATTGATGTTTTCTACAAATTTGTCTTGATTATCCAGTACTTTTAAGGTAGTGTCTTGTAACAAATCTTCTGCATCATTTTTATTAGATGTGAGTATTAATGCAAAATTCATCATGTTATCTTGCATACTCAATAATTTTTTTTGAAATTGCAACGCATTCATAGTATTTTTTCATTTATTGGTTGTTACTAAGTTTTTTTCATCTGAGAGTTAAAACAAATGTAATATTTTTTTTGGATAAATGATAACAGTTTAAATTTTATTTATAGAATAAACCATATATTTAATGTTTAATAGTTAATAAACCTGTTTTACAACAGATAATATAAATAATTTATGCATAATCTTCATAATTTCTGCATACTAACTTTTTCACTATTATTCTTATGTTTTCACGTAAAAGCTGAAAATAAACCTATTGTTTATGAAATTGATATCAAGAAAGAAATTGATAATACTTCCCGCCTTTATTTAAGTAATGGTATTTCCGAAGCACAATCTATAGGTGCTACCGCTATTATTATTCACTTAAATACTTATGGCGGATTAGTTGATGCCGCCGATTCAATGCGAACTGCTATATTGTATAGCCCTATACCAGTTTATATGTTTATTGATAATAATGCGGCCTCAGCAGGAGCATTAATTTCAATTGCGGCAAAAAAGATATATATGCGTAAAGGGGCTAATATAGGTGCGGCAACCGTTGTCAATCAAACAGGGGAAGCCATGCCTGATAAATACCAATCATATATGCGGTCTATGATACGTTCAACCGCGGAAGCCCACGGTAAAGATACAATCATACAAGGAAGGGATACTACTTTTAAATGGATACGCGACCCGGCTATCGCAGAAGCCATGGTGGACGATCGGATAGTTATCCCAGGATTGATCGATTCAGGAAAAATACTAACCTTTACAGCCGAAGAAGCAGTAAAATGGGGCTATTGTGATGGTATTGCCGAATCAGTAGATGAAGTGATTACAAAATACTTGGGTTATAATGATTATGAATTAAAAAGTTATACTCCTTCCTGGCGTGATAATTTAAAAGGATTTCTTATGAGTCCTATTCTACAATCCTTATTAATACTGATTATTATAGGAGGAATTTATTTTGAGTTGCAAACGCCCGGCATAGGTTTTCCATCAGCAGCAGCTATAATAGCAGCAATTCTATACTTTGCGCCATTATATATCGACGGATTAGCGGAAAATTGGGAAATACTGATATTTGTAATTGGTATATTATTAGTAATAGCCGAGATATTTGTGATACCCGGCTTTGGGATAGCCGGGATTGGTGGAATTGTTTTGATCATTACCGGACTAACCATGAGCTTATTAAATAATTCTGGATTTAATTTTGAAGAAGTTACAATTCCTGAATTCGGACAAGCGACACTCACTGTTTTAATGGGCTTAGGGCTCGGTTTTATTTTAATGATATGGTTATCTAACAAGATTGGTTCCAAAGGTATATTTAGAAAAGTCGCTTTAACAACTGATCTGGAAGAATCCGTATCTTCACCCGCATTAGACAGTTTAGTCGGAAAGGAAGGTACGGCTGCAACCGTATTACGTCCGTCTGGTAAAGTATGGATTGACGAGGAATTATATGATGGTGTATCAGATTCCGGATTTATTGAAAAAGGTTCACTTGTAAAAGTTATTCGTTTTGAAAATGCACAAGTGTATGTTCAGGCTATACGTTGATAAACAATATGCTTCTCCTTAACAGAATATTGTAACGTATCAATTGCCATTAAATCGCTTAAAATATTTTTCGCTGTATAATAATTAATATGCGCTATACGGCAAAACTGGCTTATATTTATATACGTATGTCTTTCTAAATAATTAAGTAATATTTCGACAGGTTTACTGATTCTGAGTAACGTTCCTTTTGTCTTTTGCTTTTTCTTCCATGAAAGAAGTAACACTTCATTAGCCAACATATTTTCGTCGGATACACGAATAAAAGCCCTGTATTTATCATTTTTATCGGGTGCCTTATGAGGTTTATCCGTACTGGGAGCAATGTATATTTCTAAAACGTTTTTTCCATATATATTCCAATTTGTCGCGGTAAAAGATACTTCGGGCCGGGTATACATTTTTGAGGCTGCTTCAATCATATAGTATTCTTCATCACCACGTACACCTGAGATGTTTCCGTTATCTTTCACTCCAATAAGTAAACGTCCCCCGTCAGTATTAGCAAATGCACTTAGTGTCCGGGCAATTTTCTTACTGTCGCTCACTTCAAACTTAAAATCTAATTGTTGATGTTCACCTTGTTCAATTAACACTTCTATGGGATGCCTCTTTTTCACTTCGGTTAAAATTAGGATAACAAAATTAAAATAAATAGCTAACTTTGACAACTAATATAAAAAAGGAAATGAAATTCTTAGGGATTATACCTGCACGTTACTCTTCTACCCGATTCCCAGGAAAACCCTTAGCTGACTTAGGTGGGAAACCTTTGATCCAAAGGGTATATGAACAAGTCCATAGTGTTTTAAATGCAGTATGTGTAGCCACAGACGACACCCGTATTGAAGAAGTTGTCAAAAGTTTTGGCGGGAATGTTGTTATGACTTCCAAAAAACATAAAAGCGGCACCGACCGTTGTTATGAAGCTTATACCAAAATAGGAAGAGGATACAATGTCGTTATTAACATACAGGGGGACGAACCTTTT
>DAMCDT010000226.1:0-6682 GCA_032058265.1 Tannerellaceae bacterium | reverse complement strand
TTGGCTCTAATGTTATAATCTGAACCTCCACTGTAGTAGGAATGTTAGGTAAACTATCGGTTGGTATCTTATTATAGAATTTTCTTACATCAGAAGGTGTCAGTTTAATGTCACCAACTAACTGACGTTGCATTTGTTGAACAATTTGTTGTTCACGAACCATTTCTTTTCGTTCTTCTTTAATCTGGGAATATTTCTTATTAAAATATTCTTCCATCTTTTCCCTCGACCCAATTTGGTTCATGGCGTAATTCATCCACTGTTCGACATTTTGAAGGATCTGGGTTTCACTCACATCCACACTATCTATCTTTGCCTGGTTGAGGAAGAGCTTTTGAATAGCCATTTGCTCTGGAATAATACAATACGGGTCACCGTCAAAGCGTTGGCCGTCGTTTTGCATGAACAAACGTTGAGATTCAATATCCGAACGCAAAATAGCATCATCGCCAACAACCCATACAATTTCATCAATTACATTTTCTTGCGCCATTGTAAGTAATGGGCAACAAAAAAGAAAAAATATTGCTAAAAATTTATTCATTATATCCTTTTTTTATTCTCACTACACTATTCATCTGCAAACTTAACGCTACCATTCTTAATAGCATCGTTATATAATTCATTTTCAAAATTCCTCAAGAACTCCATCTTCCGTTGGTTGATCAACATCTCCACAATTTGTGATTCAGCATATTCATAGGGTGCAATACTTCCATTAGGAAGATATTCTTTGATATTTAATAAATAACAATAGGTGCTGTCAGACACCTCAATATTCTTATTGTTTGATAAAAAACTATTAGTATCTGATATACGAATAGGAATATTATCAATTACTTCATCGAAATCGACCCATCGGTCGTAAAAGTAATCATAAATATTCGCATTTTGAATACTATATTTCTCAATCTTTTCCAATGCCTCTTCTGAATCAGATTTATACCAGGTTTTTACGTCTATCAAACCAGGAGCGTCAACCGGTATTTTTAAGAATAGTCCCTTTATAAGTCCTCTGTCTAATACAAACTTTTTTTGATTTTCTTCGTAATAATTAATCTTATCTACATCGCGGATATTCGCCGATAGCCTTTCCTTTATTAATCTCTCTTGATATCGATAACGAAAAAGTGAATACCGGTATTCTTCAACCAATTTCTCAATTTCCTGTGTTTCGTTTCCAAGATTGCGTACGGCTACTTCATATATTAAAGCGTCTTTTACCCATTTCTTGATAATATCTTCTGCGATCAAAAGGCTGTCAGCAGAAGAAACTCCTCTGGGAATCATTTGAAGTACGTCAGAACGATTGAGCGTACGATCTTTAAAAGAAACCAAAACATCTGTATCATTTGTTTGTTGCGTTTTCTTACACGAACAGAACAAAAATACAAATGCTAATAAGATGAAACAAGCTCTCATCCAGTATGTTAATTATTTTTTAGCTTTTTCAGGACATCCCAGTTTATTTCGACAGGATATTTATTTTCTAGATCTTTAATCCATTGCTCTTCTAATCTGGCCTGTTCGGCCACAGGCTGTTCCCATATTTTCTTACTACTTATTTCGAATAGTAAAATACCATCCCTGTATTCCTGCCTTAAATGGTTTATTTCCGGATATTTTGTTTCCAATATTTCCCGTTCGTTAATTCTTAATAAATCCCGAACAAATAAATCAAAAACTTCATTCATGAAATCTTTTGAATAAGATTTAGTTGAAAATGGATTACGTTGTAAATAATATGCAAATTCCTGCTGAAGGTGATCTTTACCATTTACGGAAACTAATACCTTTTCCCAATCTTCAGCCTTGGTAAAGAAATCTTTACTACTAGGAAAATACTCGTCACATAATTTATCTAATTCGTTGTATGCTTCCGGATAGAATACATAATCCAGTTCCTTTTTCAATTTTTCATAATACGATTCAAATAATTCAAAATTCCATTCATTTATTTTCATGGAATTAATTAAACCATCTTTTTCTTCATCAAATGATTTTCTACCGACTACTTCTACCAGTTGAACAATATGATACCCATATTCTGTTTCGATAGGTTTTGATATTTCTCCCGGAGAAGAAAGTGCATAAGTTGCATTTTCGATAGGTTTTAGTAATTCACCCGGTGCAAAAGTGAAAACACCTTCCCCTTTAACCGTATCTGCTGAATAAGTATTTATTAGAGTTATGAAGTCTTCTCCTTTCATAGCTTTTTTATATACTTTTTCAGCTATTTTTAAAGTCTCCTTTTTACTACGCGGAATAGAGTCTTTTGCATAAAAAGGTATACGGATATGGGCGATTTTAACGGTTCCCGGATTATGTCGTTTGCTATGTATTTTAACTATGTGGAAACCTTGTGAAGTCCTTATAGGTAATGAAACTTCACCAACAGGTAGAGAATAAACGGCATTATCTAAAGCCTTGTAACTACGACTGGGTAAGTATGCACTGATATATTGGTATACATAATGTACATGGTCGCAATGTTCTTCATTGCAATTTTTAGGATGTTCACAATTTGAATGATCATGATGGGCATGTGCGGAATGATCATGATTATGAAGTAATTTAATGCCGACACTATCTATGTTTTCACCTTTACGGATCCGTTCGTATATTTTATATGCTTCATTGTAAGCATGAACTGTATCCTGTGTCACGCATTGTCCTTTATCAAAAGGATAGATGATTTGGCTTAATTCAAGAATTTCATTTCCTCTGTCATAAATAACACGAGCAACAGCTTCTTCTCCTTTCCGGTCAGATGTGAAACTTGCTCTTAATTCGGAATTGTATCTTGCAAATTCTCTGTTGAATGAATTGGTTTTATCCAATCCGTAATCTTCAGCTTCCGCAACTTTCAGTTTGAATTTCTTGAATAAATCCACATACTCTTTAAGTGATTCCTCATCAGAAAAGTCAACACCATTGTTTTTTTTAGCAATAAATTCAAATTCAGCTAGAGATATTTGCTTACCATTTACAGTCATAACCACTGAATCGTTTGGAATTTGAGCTTTTCCAATAAAACAAGTAAATACAAATGATAACAAAACTATTTTCCTCATCATAAATTGCTTTTCCATATCTAATAAAACATTACAGTATATCAATATACCAACGGAGATAACATATAAAAAGTATAATTATCTCTTAAATTATTTTTTAATGAATGTAAAGATATGTTAGTTTGCCATTTCAGAAAGAAACTTGATCCGTACCAAACGAATCTCTTCTTCCGTATAATCACTGCCTAATTCTTCTATGGCATCTTCCAGCTCATCGGTTTCGGAATCTTTGAAATATTCATAAATATCTTCAATATGGTCCTCATCCATGACGTCATTCAGGAAGTAATCTATATTTATTCGGGTTCCTGAATAAACGATAGCCTCAATCTCGTCCAATAATTCCGTAAATTCTAATCCTTTTGTTAAAGCAATATCATCCAGGGCAACCTTCCTGTCAATACTTTGAACGATCCATACTTTTAGTTTTGATTTATTTGCAACCGTACGTACACGTAAATCTTCCGGACGTTCTATTTCATTTTCTTCAACATGATTTTTTATGAGAGTGATGAATTCCTGCCCGTAACGTTTTGCTTTACCCGCTCCTACGCCCGGTATATTTTGGAGCTCATCCAATGTGATAGGGTAAGTAGTTGCCATTGCCTCAAGGGATGGATCCTGGAAAATAACAAAAGGAGGAACCTCCAGACGTTTTGAAAGTTTCTTGCGAAGATCTTTCATCATAGAATACAATACAGGATCTACTGCGCAAGAAGCACCGCCCCGGACAGGTATATCCTCTTCTTCCTCTTCAAATTCGTTGTCTTGTGTAATTTTAAACGATACAGGTTTTTCAAGGAAGTCTTTTCCTTTTTGTGTCATTTTAAGCAAACCATAGTTCTCAATATCTTTTGTTAAATATCCGGCAATTAAAGACTGCCTTATAACAGCATTCCATATTTTCTCATCTTCATCTTGTCCGGAGCCGAAAATCTCCAACTCGTCATGTTTGTAAGATTGTATCTCAGATGTTTTATTTCCGACTAATATATTAACTATATATTCTGCTTTAAACTTTTCTTTTAAAGTGCTTACCACCTCAAGCACTGCACTCAACAAATCTTTTGCTTCCACTTGTTTTTTAGGATTCAAACAGTTATCACAATTTCCACAATTACTTTCATTATATTCTTCGCCAAAATAATGCAATAACACCTTTCGACGGCATACAGATGTTTCGGCATAGGCTGCTGTCTCTAATAACAGTTGTTTGCCGATCTCTTGTTCTGCTACAGGTTTCCCTTGCATAAACTTTTCAAGTTTCTGCAAATCTTTATAGGCATAAAATGCCAGGCATTGTCCTTCTCCACCATCCCGTCCGGCTCTGCCTGTTTCCTGGTAGTAGCCTTCCAGGCTTTTTGGAATATCATAATGAATAACATATCGTACATCAGGTTTGTCAATTCCCATTCCAAAAGCAATAGTTGCAACAATTACATCTACCTCCTCCATCAAAAAGGCATCCTGATTGGCTGTCCGTTGTTGAGAGTCCATTCCGGCATGATAAGACAATGCCTTTATTCCATTAGCCTTTAATATATCAGCGAATTCTTCAACTTTCTTTCTGCTTAAACAATAAATAATACCGGATTTCCCTTCATTATTTTTTATATACTTTATTATTTCACGATCAATATTCGACTCTTTTTGCCTGATCTCGTAATATAAATTGGAACGATTGAATGATGATTTGAAAACAACTGCATCGGTCATTCCTAAGTTCTTTTGAATATCATGTTGAACCTTTGGAGTTGCCGTAGCTGTTAATGCTATTAAAGGACGTTTACCAATTTCATTTATTATCGGACGGATCCGGCGATATTCTGGGCGGAAGTCATGCCCCCATTCTGAGATACAATGAGCTTCGTCTACCGCATAAAAAGAAATATTTATCTGACGCAAAAAATCAATATTTTCTTCTTTGGTAAGTGATTCAGGAGCAACGTAAAGAAGTTTTGTCCGTCCGTTTAAAAGGTCTTCTTTTACATGATCAATGGCTGATTTATTTAATGAAGAATTAAGAAAATGGGCGACACCGTCTTCTTCACTGAAATTCCTCATAGCGTCAACCTGATTCTTCATCAAAGCGATTAATGGTGAAATTACAATTGCCGTACCTTCCATCATAATAGATGGTAATTGGTAACACAACGATTTTCCACCACCGGTAGGCATTAGAACAAACGTATCATTTCCGGCCAGTACATTTTCAATGACAGCTTTTTGAGTTCCCTTAAAAGTATCAAAGCCAAAATGTGTTTTTAATTTTTCAGTTAGAATATCCTTTTTAGCCATACATAAAAAATTAAACTACACTAAATTATGCAATTTTCAGATGATTTGTATCTAATTTTTCAAATTTATCTTTTGCATATTCCAGTGTAACATGAAGCGTCTTCTTATTCTGTGATGGCATGCGGTACATGGCATCCATCATAATTGCTTCAACAATAGAACGTAAACCACGAGCACCCAATTTAAACGCTAAGGCTTTGTCTACAACATACTCATATACTTCTTCGTCGAAAGAAAGCTTTACTCCATCCATTTCAAAGAGTTTGATATATTGTTTAATGATAGAATTCTTAGGTTCAGTTAAAATACTACGAAGGGTATTTCTATCTAATGGAGTTAAATATGTTAGTATTGGTAAACGACCAATTATTTCAGGTATTAAACCGAATGATTTCAAATCGGTAGGGGTTATATATTTTAATAAATTATCCCTATCCAATTGATTTGTATCTTTATTGGCTGCATAACCCACTACATAGGTATTAAGGCGTTTGGCTATAATTTTATCAATTCCGTCAAAAGCTCCACCACAAATAAAAAGGATATTTTTCGTATCGACAGCAATCATCTTCTGTTCGGGATGTTTTCTGCCCCCCTGCGGAGGAACATTCACAATAGAGCCTTCCAGCAATTTCAGCAACCCCTGTTGTACACCTTCACCGCTTACATCACGGGTTATGGACGGATTATCACTTTTACGTGCGATCTTATCAATTTCGTCGATAAAAACTATTCCCCTTTGTGCTGCTTCAACGTCATAGTCCGATGCTTGGAGCAAACGGGTTAAGATACTTTCAATATCCTCTCCCACGTAACCTGCTTCGGTAAGAACTGTGGCATCCACTATGGAGAAAGGTACATGTAATAGTTTGGCAATTGTCCGGGCTAACAATGTTTTACCCGTACCGGTAGCCCCTACCATTATTATGTTTGATTTTTCAATTTCCACATCATCTGTGGTTACTTTCTGAAGTAGACGTTTGTAATGATTATATACCGATACGGCAAGATAACGCTTAGCGTCATCCTGGCCGATTACATATTGATCAAGAAACTTTTTTATATCTTCCGGCTTGGGGAGTTCATTTGGGCTAAGCCTAAATGAATCCTTACTTGCCGGAGTTTGTTCTTTCACTATTTCGTAAGCTTGTTGTGCACAGTCATCGCAGATAGCACCTGATATTCCATTGATCAACATATTGACATCACGGCTGCTTCTTCCGCAAAATGTGCATATATCACCTGTTTTGGCCATATTTCATTTTATATACCTGTATGTTATTTACGTGTTAAAATATCGTCTATCATAC
>DAMCDT010000225.1:0-6702 GCA_032058265.1 Tannerellaceae bacterium | reverse complement strand
GAGAACAAAAGAAATTGATAAGGTTAATATGATAAAGGTCGCCTTATTGCTCCCTTTTATGTCGGATGAAGTTGTAGCAACTCCTCAAACGGACCGGTTCATTGAATATTATGAGGGCATGTTACTGGCCATTGATAGTTTACGTAACAAAGGCGTATCGATTGAACTGGTTGTTCGTGATACCGGAAAAGGAACTCAGAAGCTCAACCAGGTACTGAACGAAAGTGCAGTTCAAAATGTAAATCTGATCATTGGTGGTGTAGAAAACGACCAGATCGGACCTATCGCTGACTTTGCCAGAAAGAATAATATCAAATATGTAATTCCGTTTACCTCTAAAAATGATGATGTCCTGTCGAATGCTTCCGTATATCAGGTAAATACTCCACATTCTTATTTATATGCCGAAGCGGCACAGGTTGCATACGATATGTTCTTCGATTACAATATTATCTTTGTCGATACTTACGATAAAGATGATAAAGCCGAATTCATAAAGACCTTTAAGCTGGGATTGGCTCAGAAAAACATTATTTTCAGGGATCTGGTATATAAACCGCAATCTTTCAGCAATGAAATATCGGAATTATTGAGTAATGAAAAAAGGAATGTGATCATTCCATTATCAGGAACTTTAGAGGCTTTAAATAAAATTAGGTCCACCCTTCGCAGTATTGTTGAATCAAGGCCTGAATTTATAGTTAACCTTTTCGGTTATCCTGAATGGCAAACTTATACGCGGGAATGCCTGGATGATTTTTTCGCTTTGAATACATATATTTATACTAACTTTTATGCGGATAATATGTCGTTGGATGTATCGAGGTTTTATTCTAAATATAAAACATGGTATAGTAAAAACCCAATCAATACTTTCCCGAAATATAGTATTTTAGGTTTCGATACGGGTATGTATTTCTTTGATGCCATTCATAAGTATGGTTCAAACTTTGAAAACAATCTGAATAAAATAAAATATAAAAGTATCCAAACCGGATTTGATTTTCATCGTGTAAATAACTGGGGAGGATTTATTAACACCAACCTGTTCATTGTTCACTATAACAAACAGGATTATTCAGTAGTACGTCACGAAATAAAATGATAAGAAGACTGTCCATATTGATCTTGTTGTTTGCTTTTTTTGCTGATTCCTATGCACAAACTCCATTCCCAAAAGAATTGTCCATTGGCGCTTCATTTGGCATGGGTGTTTCATCTGTAACTTTTAATCCCCGGATAAAACAAAATCAATATTTAGGATCTCATTTTGGTATAACTGGGCGTTGGATTACACAAAAGAATCTGGGATTGATACTGGAAGTCAACTACTCTCAACAAGGATGGGATGAAGAGTTTGACGATCCGCAATATCATTACTCAAGGAGGATTAATTATATTGATATTCCTTTCCTTACTCATATTTATTTTGGAAGTAAACGGGTACGTTTCTTTATCAATCTCGGTCCTAAAATTGGTTTTGTTATAAGTGACAGTATGTCTGAAAATGTATTGGGCCTGGATACGAATCCGCCTCCTAATTCAGGAGAGTATCAGACTTTACAACGTGAAAAACCGATTGAACATAAATTTGCCTGGGGTATTTGTGGCGGGCCGGGTATTGAATTACGAACAGGCATTGGTTCCTTTCAGTTAGAAGGACGTTATTATTATGGTTTGGGAGATTTATTCAAAAGCAATAGGGGAGAAGACTTTTCCAAATCCTCCAGTCAGGTTATCTTTGGTAAGATAACCTATATGATTCCCTTATTTAAATAAATACCCCTGTTTATCTTAATCTATCCAAAGAGCGGACTAATGTTTCATCCGCGCCGATATTGCGAATGGCCAGATAATCCAGAATGAGACTGATGAAAGGGAAAGCCAAAGCAATTCTGACATTTACGGACAGATCACCCAATTGGTTTTTCATAGTATAAATAAGAAAAATAAAGAAACCATAGAAACCTAACATTAATATCGCATTGAATATACAGATGCGAATTTGTAACATTCTTTTCTTGTAAAGGAATATGGTAATAACTGATAGTAATGCGATAAGAGCCGTTAATACAAATAATCCCCATGTTGGGTATACAAGTTCAGCTTCGGGAACGATAGTGCTCACTCCTGTTACATCAAACGTATAATATTGGCTAGTCGTATTTAAAATTGCCAAAGGCATGAATAACATGGCAATGGTAAGGATCGTAATTATAAGTAAATAGACGGTTTGGATTCTTTGTAACATGACTTCGATTGATTATAAATAAAAAGTTGAAAATAGAAACAAGGAAATAAATCTCAATGTTTCTATTTTCAACCTTTATTTTTTGTTGTTTAAAAAACGTTTTTATCTTTTGCAGGATTTTTGAAGTAAACTTTACCTTCTTCATATTCCTGCGCTGCAATTAACGTAGACTTTGGTAATTTTTCGTAATAACGGGAAATTTCTATTTGCTCCCTGTTTTCAAACACTTCTTCAAGATTATCATTGTATGAAGCAAACTCCTGAAGTTTCTTTTCAAGATCATGTTTCATTTCAACAGCTATCTGGTTGGCGCGTTTGGAAATGATCATAGTTGTTTCGTAAACATTACCTGTGTCTTCTGACAATTTCATCATGTCACGGGTAACTGTGTTTGTTGGAGCATTCGATTTTCTGTAATCCATATTAAATATATAATTAATTAAATTTCTTAATAAATATCGGTAATCCGTTTGCTTGCATAATCATAAAAACGCTGTGCCTGCCTTACATATTTACCTTCGGGATATTCATTCATGTAATTGTAATATTCATCAACAACATCACGGTAACGTCCCTGTAGTTTTTCATCCACACTAACCAAAGCCAGTTCATATTTGGATTGTAGCATCAAAAAGATAAATTCTTCCCTGTACTTTGAAAAAGGGTAGTTTTTTAATGCGTTTTGAGCTGTAATCACAGATGAAAGGAAATTATTCCCCATGTATGTGCCTAAATTATAATATAGACGGGTTGCAAGCAGTTCTTTATATGCAAGCTTTTCCTGTAATTCAAACATGATATTCTGCGCTTCCTCAGCACGTTCCGATTGCGGATGATATTCGAGATATAGCTGTAATTGGTTGATAGCTTCGTATGTTTGTGTCTGATCCAGGCGAGGGTCAGGCGAATCCAGGTATAATCCGTAACCGGAATAGAACCGTGCTAATTCTTCGTATTCGCCTTTAGGGTATGTCGTATAATAAGTCCTGAAGTATTGTGAAGCCGTCTGGTAATCTTTTTGCCCGTAGTAGCTTTGTGCTAAAAGATATAGTGACTCTTCCGCGTAAGCCGTACCTTTAAAAATGGTAACTAATTCTTCTAATATTGTAGCCGCTTTCGAATACTTCTTTTCATTAAAATATTTTTTTGCATAAGAATATTTCAGCTCATAATCAGTACTTTTCAGAATCTTATTATACTCACCACAAGAGGATAATAAGATTGTCATCATCATCAATAAATAAACAACCTTTTTCATGCGCATACATTTAGCGTGCAAAGTTAATGTATCCTTGCCAATAAATAAACACAAAAACGTTAATAATTACAACTTATATAAATCACTGGCAGCTAATAAGGTCACTTTATTCGCTTTTAAAACCTCTGCGCATTTTTCCACATCATCCGGTCTGATTATGACGTGCGCAGAATCACCTTGTGAAAACGCGTACATGTATTCGATGAATATGCCCGCTTCGGTGATAATGTTCAAAGCCTTGACCAATGCGCCCGGCTGATTAGGGCAGAACAGGCAAACAACATCAGTGATGCTTACAGCATATAGTTTTTCTCTTAGTACCTGAATAGCTTTGTCAGTGTCTGAAACAATAAGGCGAAGGATTCCAAAATCAGAACTTTCCGAAACGGTAAATGCGGACATATTAATACCTGCCTCCCCTAGTATCTTTGCAACTTCCGTAAAACGGCCTTTCTTATTTTCAAGAAAAATAGATAATTGTTTAATTAACATAGTTTTTGCTCTTAAATTAATTTGCGGTTGTCAATCACGTGTTTTGCTTTTCCCATACTTCGTTCAATACTACGTGGCTCTACGATTTTTATATCCGGTTGAATACCGATTACGCTTTGCATTTGAGAAGTGATCTTTTTCTTCAAAGCAAGTATTTTACCCATTTCATCTGAATAATATTCAGGACGTACTTCTACTTGTATCTGGAAAGTATCGGTATTATTAACACGATCAACAACAATAAGATAATGTGGCTCGAATTCCGGCATTTCCAAAATAACCGATTCAACTTGTGATGGAAATACATTTACGCCACGTATAATAAGCATATCATCACTACGCCCTAAAATGCGATCCATGCGTACGGCAGTACGTCCGCATGAACATTTTTCGTAATGAAGTGATGTAAGGTCTCTTGTCCGGTACCGAATCATCGGCATTCCTTCTTTCGTTAATGTAGTGAATACTAATTCACCTGTTTGGCCTGGTTCTACCGGTTGCAGTGTTTCAGGATCAATGATTTCAGGGAAAAAATGATCTTCCCATAAGTGTGTTCCATCCTGGCTTTCACATTCACATCCTACACCCGGACCAATGATTTCTGTTAACCCATAGATATCATACGCTTTTATACCAAGCGATTCTTCAATCTCTTTCCGCATATTTTCAGTCCATGGCTCAGCTCCAAATATACCCACTTTAAGTTTAAATTCTTCACGCGGTATGCCGGATTCTTTAATAGTTTCTCCCAGAAATAATGCATAAGAGGGTGTACAAGCTAAAGCTTTAGCGCCGAAGTCGTGCATCAACTGTATTTGTTTTTGTGTATTACCGCTACTCATGGGAATCACCGTTCCCCCAATATTCTCTACGCCGCTATGTAAACCTAATCCACCGGTAAATAAACCGTAACCGTAAGAAACCTGTACAGCATCATTACGTGTGAGCCCGGCTGCATACAAACAACGAGCAACCGTTTCACTCCATATAGAAAGATCTTTTCTGGTATAGCCGACAACGATAGGTTTGCCTGTAGTTCCGGAGGAGGCATGTAATCTGACAATCTCTGACATTGGAACGGCCATCAAACCAAAAGGATAATTATCGCGTAAATCTTGTTTGACAGTAAAAGGCAGTTTTATAAGATCGTCAATTGATTCTATATCATCGGGAGTTAACCCCATTTCCTGCATTTTTCCACGATAAAAAGATGTGTTGTGATAAGCATGTTCAACGACTTGTTTTAATCGGATATTTTGTAATTTCCGCATTTCTTCCCGATCCATGCATTCAATTGTCTCGTTCCAAATCATGATATTATTGGTAAGTTTGTTATAGTTAGTAATTAAAAACTGTTGCAAAGTAATGATTTTTTTTAAAATCACCTAGTTCAATTAAAGAAAGGAAGAAATTGTTTGGTCTTGGTACAGTATATATATACTTATTTATCATCCTTGGGATAAGGTATATCATTGTCCCTGAGCAATTTTTTTAATTTATGTATTTTAAGATCGCGGATATTAAGTTCATTATATAGTTTGGAGATCATTTCATCTCTTTCTTTAATTGATTGATTTTGGCGGCGGAATAGTGTAATATAAATTTCAAACCTATCATCATTATCATTGTCATTGTCATAAGAATGAGGAGGTTCTTCAAAAATAGCAGTTTTACTCACTTCAGGTTTTGGGATATCTATCTCATCCTTATCGCAATAAAAATCATTAGGTTTAATCGTAACATTGTGTTTTTTGAACAATATTTTTATTTTATCCCATGATTCTCCCGTAGGTCCGTTTTTGCTATTGTTATATATCCACTTACTTAATGTTGTTCTGGAAACAGGTAAATTTTTTGCAACTCTGGATAAAGAGTTTGGCCCGAAAGTATCCTCAATTAATTTTCTGAACTTTATATAATTAAATTCTTTATTAGTATCCATCCTAATGTAGAGTCTATAACATTAATTAACGCACCAAAAGTGTACAATGTATGATCTAATTTCGTACATTTGCAATATAAATATAAGACTAAAAAGAATATTATAAGATGAAGAAGCAAACAAATATTCCTAAAAGCACGTTTAAAAATTATTATCATTCCCTGGATGATGCTGAAAAAGTCGAAATCCGTGATACCATATTGCGTGAATGCGGAATTTCTTATCCTACATTTTATTCAAAGCTAAACCGTGAGAATTACAGTATTTTAGAACGTAAAGCCATAGAACGTATTTGTGAGATTTCTTTCAATTGGTAAATGAACATAATAAACCGGATATGACAAAAGAATACTTTTTTAATTATGATTTTAACCAGGCTTCAGCTTATTTTGAAGTAGATACTAATGTTTTCACTGATGATCAAGCTTTAGAAATATTAAATAAAAACGTTTGGGATTACGATAAAAGCGCTAATCCTACAGATGAAATGATGAAGAAATATGCCATCGAGGCTCTTAAATCTTCTACCTTTAACAACTATGATACAAATGACGTTATAAATGATTTCAATAGGAAAGAAGGATTTATTAAAATTGACGGGAGTCAAGGAATCGTCCTAACAAAAGTATCTCCATACGATATAGCTGAAGAATATCTAGCCTTTAGAGTAACATTCAGACAATAAAGTATATCTATCTCAAAACATTCCTGTTTGTATTGGGGTTAAATATTTACATTTGCATTCAATAGTAATTAAAT
>DAMCDT010000224.1:0-6724 GCA_032058265.1 Tannerellaceae bacterium | reverse complement strand
ATTATATTCCGGATGATATTGCACTCCTACAAACCATTTCAAATCAGGTATTTCAACTACCTCAACCAAGCCGGTTTCAGGATTCTGGCCTGTACATTTCATTCCGGCAGCTTCAAACTGCTCACGGTATTCGTCATTGAACTCATAGCGGTGGCGATGACGTTCCTGTATTTGTTCTTTCTTATAAGCCTTAAAAGCTTTAGAGCCTTTCTGTAAAATACATTCATATTCTCCTAATCGCATTGTACCACCCATATTGGTAACATTCTTCTGTTCTTCCATCAGGTCGATAACTTTATAAGGAGTATTCCGTTCCATTTCTGTTGAGTTTGCTCCTTCAAGTCCCAACACATTCCGCGCGTATTCAATCACCATGCATTGCATACCCAAACAAATACCCAATAAAGGCTTATTATTTTCACGGGCATACTTAATAGCGGCAAACTTACCATCTATACCACGATGCCCGAATCCCGGGGCTATAACAATACCATCCATATCCTTTAACAGTTCCTCCGCATTAGCGTCTGTTATTTTTTCTGAATGAAATTGATGTAAATCCAGCTTACGGTCGTTATATATAGCAGCCTGTAGCAACGATTCATCAATCGACTTATAGGCATCCTGCAATTCTACATATTTACCAACCAATCCGATCTTAACCGTTTCGGTTGCATCCACTTTTCTTTTCAGGAATTCTTTCCATTCTTTCAACTCTGGCGTTGGTCCTACATCCAAACCTACTTTTTTCAATACGGTAACGTCCATATTCTGATGTTGTAATACCAACGGAACTTCGTAAATTGTCGGGACATCCACTGATTGGACAACAGCATCTTCGGCCACATTACAGAATAGAGCTACTTTACGGACGATATCATGGTTCAATAACTTTTCAGTACGGAGAACCAATATATCCGGTTGAATTCCCAACTCCTGTAATTGCTTAACAGAATGCTGGGTTGGCTTAGTTTTATATTCTTTTGCAGCAGCGATATAAGGAACATAGGTTAGATGAACGCACAGGCAGTTCTTTCCTAATTCCCATTTCAATTGACGTACACTTTCTATGAAAGGTAATGATTCGATATCACCTACTGTACCTCCGATCTCAGTAATAACAAAATCAAACTGGTTTTTTGTACCCAGTAATTTTACGTTGCGCTTAATTTCATCGGTGATATGCGGGATGATTTGTACCGTCTTACCCAAATAATCGCCTTTCCTCTCTTTATCGATAACGGTTTGATAAATACGTCCGGTAGTAACATTATTTGCACGGGTAGTCGGTACATTCAGGAAACGTTCATAATGCCCCAGATCCAAATCCGCTTCATGTCCGTCTACAGTCACATAGCATTCACCATGTTCATAGGGGTTTAGCGTTCCAGGGTCTACATTAATATAAGGGTCGAATTTCTGGATAGTTACCTTATATCCCCTTGATTGAAGTAACTTTCCTAAAGAGGCGGAAACGATACCTTTCCCTAAGGAAGAAACCACACCGCCCGTAACGAAGATATATTTTGTATCTGCCACTATTATAATAATTTAGTTATCAGAATTTACTCATTGATTTTTACGAAAGTGCAAAGTTAGTGATTTTCGGCGAGTAACAACAATCTGATAACTATTATTATATATTGGAAAAGCAGCTACATAACCATCGGCGCGTATTCAGGATGCCGCCTGATATAAACAGCCACATAAGAACATGAGGGTATTACTTTCATATCGTTGGCCCGTGCATATAATAAAGCAGCTTCTACCAAAGCAGCAGCTACTCCCCTGCCTCCTATTTGGCCGGGAACGATGGTGTGGATGATATCCAAACCGCCATTCACAACGATATATTCCAAATATCCTTTGTACCCATCTAACTCAATTTCAAAACGATGGTCTTCCAAATTATGTTTTATATTATAATCCATAATAATTGTCTATGTAATAAGAACAAGATATATAATATGAATGTTCGTAATTCTTTTCGGGGCATCTATCTTCACCTTCCACTTCCGCCCGTAACACTCTGTTAAGTAGACAGTAAAGAGTGAAAGATGATCTTCCACGGGAAATTACCTTACACGCCTTAGATGCTTTAAAGTGCAAACAACGTATGTCTTTTTAATGGTTTACATGATTTTATAAAGTAATGCACATAACTTATTTTGATGACGCACGTAATTTAAAACCTAATGGTTTTGTTTTCAAAGTATTGGAGCTTTATAAACATAGCTCCGGAGTTTTGAAAACAAAACTCCCTTACTTTTTTTATCCTTACATACTGATTCAATTTAGAAGTTAGCAATTAATTTTTAGGACGTTAGCAAATTAAAACCGGAAGCATCCTGCTAAAATCCAGTAGGAGATATAGTGGAAGCAAATCTTATCGGGTGAAAGATGATCTTCCACTCTTAAAACTGCTTCCTTAAAAGCTTTTGATGGTATTAGTGGAAGGTGAAGATGAACAATTCAAGCCGCTATTTGTTACTTCTTTACTTAATATTGAAATAATTATTAACATTAAAATAAAAACCCTATGAAAAAGTTATTTTTTCTACCATTAGTAGCCCTGATTTTTACCGGTTGTTCGGACGATGATGATAACAATGGAATCCAGGATGAAATCGTACCAATTTCAATAAACAGCAGACTGGTTGTCGAACCTCGCGAATCGCGTCAGGATACACAAATAGCCAAAGACCAACAATTGAGTTTTTTCGTGACTAAACACAATAATATTATTGATACGGTCTATAATAATGCGATCCTTACAGCAGACGGATTAGGTAATTTCAGTTATTCATATTATGGCGACACTACCTTGTACTATCCATTGGATAACGAGAACGTAGACTTTATTTCCATTCATCCGTACAGAGCAGATATTAGCCTTACTGAAAACATGGGATTCAGCGTAATAGAAGATCAATCTAACATCAGGAATTTCCTTAATTCAGACTTGCTATATTGCAAGGTAACGAATATACCTAAAAGCCGAAACGGGATATTGATGAGTTACAGGCATAAACTAGTAAAAGTATCTTTTGTTATTGTCGAAGGTGTCGGATCCGATCTAACCCAGCTAAATGGTATTGAAATACTTAATGTTGAATCGGAAACAACGATGGATCCTTCAGACGGTTCATTAGGCACAATATCAACTACTCCCGTAAATATAATCCCTTATGGAGTCCGCCCCGCAAGCAGCGCTACGGAAAACGAATTGGATAATATTTCAGCTATTATTGTTCCGCAAACTTTCACCGGCAATAATCCACTGTTTAAATTCACATTAGGAAGTACGGAATTCTTTTACACTCCTTCTCAAAATATAAACTTTGAAGAAGGTAAACGGTATAATTACCGGATTACCATAACGAATGCCGGAATTGAAGTGACCTCCGAAATACAGGATTGGCTTCCGGGAAGCGATACCGAAGGCGAAGGCGTAATACAGTAAAACACTGAAACGATGATGCTTAACAGGTGGTTGACAGGAATACTTGTAGCAGTAATTATAACCGGATGTGTCGAAGAGGATTGTCCACAAAAAGACAAAAGGCTGGTCCTGAATGCATCTATCGAAGAAACACGTATCACCAAACAATCTTTCGGACCCGGTGATTTCATCGGTATATATCTTGTAGATTATGTGAATGATACGCCAGGATTACTCGGTGATATCTCCCGCACCGAAAACATGAACCAGAAATATACGTATGATGGTAATTTCTGGCGTTCGGTATCAGGTGAGGATATTTATTTGCCAGATACATATGCCGATTTATATAGTTATTATCCGTATGACGAAGAATTGAGCCGTGTTCCGGGAAAAACCAACCTGACAGCTTACCCTTTCCGTATTGATACGGATCAGAATGCTTTTTCACATCGGAACGATTTTTTATGGGCCAAAATTCCCCGCTTATCGGCAAATAATAATATGGTAAATATACCCTTTCAGCATCTGATGAGTCGTTGCGAAATAAACCTCCGGTTTCCGAATGGTATGCCTTCGGATAATAGCCCTGATTTGACCGTTTATAATACCAAAATATCCTGCACGATCAATTTACGGACAGGTGTAGTTACGGCCCTGGAAGGAACTGATATAATCAAACCCTATATAAATTTTGAAACTACGAATGGTTTTGATATAACATACGACGTGATACTTATCCCGCAGATAATACCGGCAGGAACTCCCTTGTTTACCATCAACAACGGAACAAACGTATTGCTCTATGAAACAGAACGGGAGATTGAAATTAAATCTCAGGCATTATATATGTTCAACTTAACGGTAAGAGAGGAGATTGCAGATGAATAAAAACAAACTGATGGTTTTCCTTTTATCAATTGCCGGAGTAATAGGTTGCACGAGTGATGAAAAAGAAATATCCGGTAATAAACAAACTTATATCAATTTATCACCTCAGATATTACAGGAAACTTCCCGCCTTAGTGGTAATGACTTTGATCCGGATGATAGGGTTGGCGTGTATGTCGTACCTTACGAAGATGATTTGAATATCCTGCCGGGTGACATATCCCAATCAACCTATGCACAGAATATTGAACATATATATAATGGTGTTTCATGGGAAACTGCCACAGGTAATGAAATAGCCTGGCCTCTATCCCGCAGGCATGTTGATATATATTCGTATTATCCGTACCGGGATGATTTCACCACAGATGATCCGGTATCCGCTTTATTTACAGTACGACCCGACCAACAGAACAGAGAGAATTACTATCAAAGTGATTTTTTATGGACTAAGGTTACATCTGTGGCTCCTACAACAGAGCCTGTTCCTCTAACCTTCACCCACAGGTTAAGCAAAGTACGCATCAATGTGAAATCAGAAATACCTATAACAAACGATGCATTCCGGTCATCCATTATCAGTCTTTTAAATACCCGGATTGCTACGTTGGTGAACCTATCTGATGGCAGTGTTTCACAAACATCTTCACCTCTTGAATCGGAGATTATATCTTTTCATCATACGACACCGGTTACGGGCTTTAACCGCAGCGCAGAAGCTATCATCGTTCCGCAAACGATCTCAACGGGAACTCCTTTTATAAGAATTGAGTTTCCTTCAACCGGTATCCGTTACCAATATACGCCGACAGATGCATTAATATTTGAACAGGGTAAAGAAAGGACTTTTACGATTACGATCACCCGGTCGGGCATCTCCGTAACCGTTGGGGAGATTATCGATTGGGAACCGTCGGATGTAATTGAAGGAGAAATAGGAAAACCTATTCCAAAGGTATTGGATTTGAGAAGTATTGACTGGATGGAATCACATATATATTCTATTTATGATAATGGAATAATAGTGGGTGAAATAGCAAAAGAATATCTTTTCCGGACAGGAGTGGACTTCCCTGCTTTAGTAGTTTACAAGATGGGGTCAGACGGAGAGATTGACAGGACGAGTGGTTTTGTTGTAAACGTTTTGAATCGTGACCGTAACTCTGTAACGAATGAGTATGAAGTAAACACAGCTAACGTACATGGAGGTACTGCATTATGGGGAACCAGCAACAACCTTTCTTCTTACACGGCGGGTAATTTGCCGGTTATAAATAAAATTGAACTATCCGGATCGACTTTTACTGCAGCACAGGATAATGCAATACCTACAATTTCGGCATCGCCCTACCGAATTACAGACATAGACGGAAATAATTATTCTATCGTAAAGATCAGTAACCAATATTGGATGTCGGAAAACCTTAAAACCGAGCATTACAGAGATAACTCCGAGCTTACATTTTATTATTATAATGATGATGAATCTAATAAGAACCTTTATGGAGGACTCTATACATGGAATACGGCCACAGACCCACGAGGAATATGCCCGGAAAACTGGCACATACCCACACGAGCCGAATTCACAACCTTGTATCAGTACCTTACACCTAATGCAGGACGTAAGATGAAAGCAAATATTCTATGGAGTAACCTTAATTACAATGATAACGTCAGCGGATATTCAGGCATACCGGCAGGACGCCGGTCAAGTAATAATGTGTATGAACAATTATTCCAATACGGACAATGGTGGGATAATACCGAAACAAATACAACGACAGCTTACCAACTCTATTTAATTGCAACCGACAATGCGATGCATGATGTAACATTTAATAAAGCTTATGCTTTATCCGTACGATGCATACGTGATTAGCCGATATTTATAATAACTCTTTGCAGAATTTACAATAAGAAAAGGAGTTGATTCCAGATGGAATCAACTCCTTTAAAGCTAATAACAGAATCTGTTATTAGAGGTTCCGGCGATTCATGCGCCCGGCACGTTCAAGGGAGTCTTTTTTCATGCGATCTTTCTTCATGTCTTTCTTATATTCGGAACGGGTTCTATCATATTCAGACCGTATCGTATCGGATGCGTTCCTGAAGTTCGAACGGTTCCGGTTATATTCATGACGAAGCGTATCACCGACATTTTGAAATTGAGAGCGTGTAAGGTCAAATTGCCGTTGAAGTGAATCCGTTGTATTACGGTAATCATTTCTGATCCTTTGTTCGGTATCATTGATCTGACGCTCTATTTGATTACTCCTCAAACGTTCTTGTGCATTTGCCTGTAATGAGAGTAATATTCCCATTGTCATCATTCCAGAAAAAATAAATTTCCTCATAGTTCTTTGTACATTTTCTAATTAACAATTAAAT
>DAMCDT010000223.1:1184-6741 GCA_032058265.1 Tannerellaceae bacterium | reverse complement strand
AAGGCATGGATAAAAACTACAACGGATGCCGACGCTTATTTCTACTATCATTATCATGACGGGAAAGAAGGAGAAACCGAAGTCGATGTTGTTATAGGCGATCAACCGGAATATACATTATTTGAAATGGTGAATGTTGAGATAAACAATCATTTTCTTGAATTAGGTTTTGGATCCAGGTCAGAAGAAGCAGCAAATGTTTTAATTGACGATATAACGTTTGTAAAACAAGACGGGCGTCTTAGTAATGGAAATATAGTACCATCAGACCATATCAGGATAGACGTTTTAAGAGATCAATTAAAATTGGCGGTCACTTTGGATGAAGGTTTTGATAAGCTTCCTGTGCACATTTATGATATTTCAGGAAAATTAATTCATTATTTTACAATCACTAAAGGAAAAACTACCGTAGGAGGCTTTTTTGTTCGTAATAAAGTGTATATTGTACGGGCAGGTGATGTTGTAAAGAAAATAGTGTTCTGAAATTAATAATATTTTTAATTATCGAAAACCAATGAAAAATAAAATTAGGTATGTCTACCCTTTATTGCATGTATGTCTGTTATTATTTGCAGAATTAAATATAACAGATATACATGCTGTCAATGATTCGAAATATCCTTTTCATCCCTCTGTAAATTTACCTTTTTCTTCTTCCAATCTACCAATTGTTGTCATTGAGCTCGATGAAAGAATGGCTGATAAAGAACAGGATAAGCGGGTGTCTGCCACTATGAAAATTATTTGGAATGAAGACGGTAAAATAAATTATTTGACAGATACTGAAAATATTGATTATGCAGGAAAAATAGGTATTAAGTATAGAGGAAATTCATCTTTTTTGAATTCTGATAAGAAACCTTTTGCCGTCCGGACGCAGGATGATAATGGTAAAAAGAAAAATGTATCTATCCTGGGCATGCCCGAAGATAATGATTGGGCTTTATTAGCGCCTTATACAGATAAAAGTATGATACGGGATATATTGTTGTTTGAATTGATGAGAGGAACCATGGATTATGTCCCTTCCGGGAAATATTGTGAATTGGTCTTGAATGGTGTATATCAAGGCATTTATATTATGACGGCAAGGGTAAGGCAAGGTGAACACAGGCTCAATATTGAAGCTCCTACTGCTGATGAAGGCGATGGATTGACCGGGGGATATCATTTGGAAATTGACAGAAATGACGATCCTGGATTCTGGGGCATTATAAACGCTAAATCGCCAAGTGGAAATGAATTAGGTTCAAAGCCATTTTATCAATTCAAATATCCTGATGAGGAAGATTTGTCCGCTGCACAGAAAAATTATATTATAAACCTGGTTTGGGAGATGGAAATGGCAATAGCAGGAGAGCAATTTAAAGATATGGAAACCGGATACAGGGCTTATCTCGATACAGCTTCTGTTATGGATTATTATATAGCCCAGGAAATATCAAAAAACCCGGATGCTTATCGTTTAAGCACACCTTTATATAAATATCCCAACAGCGTTGATAAACGATTTAAGTTCTCCATATGGGATTTTAATATATCCATGGGAAATGCTGATTACTTAGATGGTTGGAGTACGGAAGGATGGGCATACAATAACAACCGTTTCTCAGAGGAGAATAAAGTACCTTATATGTTCAAACGTTTGCTTCAGGATGAAGTGTTTCATATAAACCTTAAGAAACGGTGGGCTTATTATAGGGAAAATCGTTTTACAAATGAGAATATTATGGTCAAAATTGATTCATTAATTTCTTTGTTGCATGAAAGCCAGGAACGGAATTTTGCGATATGGAACCGTTTCGATAGATACGTATGGCCTAATTACTATATAGGTTCATCTTGGAATGACGAAATCAATTACCTGAAAGAATGGTTGATCAAACGGGTTGAATGGATTGATACGCAATGGTCGCAGGAAGAGGTGAACTTTATCGCAAATGGGGATTTTGAAGCTTCCTTACCCAAAGGAAATAATGTTGAAGCATGGCTGTCGGAATGGACTAAAGCGGGAACCGTAAGCCTGGCAACAGGAAATGCACACAATGGAAATTACTGTTTGCTGTTGCGTAGAGGGAGTAAGGTATACCAGACAGTAACTGAATTAACCCCGGGTAAATACACTTTAAAAGCATGGGTCAGAACAACTTCAGATCCAGGTGCATCCATGTATATAAAGTATATGGATAAAAACAATTTGTCTACGGAAATGACCAAAAATATTGAAGGTAATAAAGACTATCATTTAATTGAGATTAATAATATAGATATATCGAACAATTTTGTTGAAGTAGGATTTAATACACAAGATAAATTAGGAGACATTAGGTTAAGAGTAGATGATATTGAACTTGTTAAACAAAGTGGAACTGTTTCAAACGAGATCATAACTGAACCTGCTGATACATGGGTAAATATTAGTATGAATCGTCAACAGTTAGAATTACATATATCAATAATTAACGATATGAAGGGTTATCCTGAAGTAGTAATTTATGATATAACAGGAAGAATAGTTTATCATAAAAAATTATCTTCTCAAAATGAAATAATACGCAATATTTTTGTTCCAAACACAATATATATCGTACAGGCAGGAAATGAAGTTAAAAAGATTATTTTTTGATACCAAACCATCCGGTTTTTGATACACTTAGTCCAAAACCGGCACTTTTTTTACCAAACATATTACCGGTGTCGGCAGCTGCCGATCCGGTAAATTTCCATCCGGATAGGCGCGGATGCCGGTAACTTACTTCGAGCAATCCTGATTTTCCGTCTTTTGTGTTTAAATAAGGGCGTGAATGCCTTCCCCATCCTTTCATTACAGTAAAAAGCAGACGATAATCAACCTGGGAAGATATCGCGCCTTCTAATCCAAAATGCCAGTCACGGACACGATTGTTTTTAAATCCCAGTGAACCATCTTCATTGTATTCAGGAGAGGGCAATAAAGGAGAGCCTATAGCCCTGTTGAAATAGGAAACACCTGTTGTATATTCACCATTATTATAATAATCATCAGAACCTCCACCGGTTCCGGGATGTGCTTCGTGATCAAAATCAATAAAGTGGAACGGTCCGCTCTGATTGCGTGTATCCATAAACTCGATCACTACTTTTCGGAGCCATTGAAATTTAAGCAGATCCACCTGTAGTCCCCATAATCCATCCGCTTTATTGACAAATGTCATCCCTGATTTATCTTCAAAGTAATGTTGATAGTACGCACGTACAGACCAATCTTCTTGCTTAAAACCTAATAGGAAATCATAAGATCCGTAGTGATTACCTAATACGTTTATCATATCAGATTGTGTTGACCCTTCACCACCTTCTTTTCCCACTACAACACGGATGAAATCTTTGAATGAATTAGGCTGTTTACCGATATTCGGATTAGTGGAAGTCCCTCCCCACTGCGCCCAATGTTGCACGCCAAATTCAGCAAAAACGGGGAAATTATTTTGAGTGTCTTTTATCCGGAAAAAAATCGATTTATGATGCCAAAGCGTTTCTTTATTATACGTTTGGTTTTCATTTACAAAATCTTCAAGATACTTTGTGTCAAAAGAACGCCCCACAGCAAAGTCCCCTTTTACATGAAGCCAGCCTTTTGTGAAAGGAACAGCCGTAAAAGATGGAATGCTTATATTTATTTCGGGAATCGGACGGGCGTTTGCCGATAAAACCATATCTCCTGAACTGAGATTCCGGTCCCATAAAGACGTATATCGTTCTTTACTTCCTACACTTAATAAAAGAGCCTGATAACCGATTTCAGCATAAACCTGATGGATATATACATTACGATAGCGAGGAACGGCTGCAACTAAATCAATACCGGCGCTCCAATGAAAACCTTTACCAAATTGCTGGTTATAAAACGCACCTGCATTCAGGTAACCGTTTCCTGCCTCCAATGGTATTTTACCATAGCGGTTGCTAACTAACCAAAAGGGTGTATTATCACCTGAAGCTGCAGATCCGAACAGTTCTATATTGTAGGTAAGCCCATCAGCTATTTCGTCTGTTTGGGCAACCATATTAAAAATATTCAGAAAAGTAATAGTGATTAAAAAAAGGTGTATTGTTTTCATATTATATTCGCTAAATGAAAAACAAAGATAATGGAAATCCTTATTCCGGCTAATTCCTATTCAGTAAAACTATTATTTACTTTCTCTAAACGAAAGGTACCTTATCCAGGCAAACCGCTTTCTTTCCGGTAAATAATGCTCATCGTGGTCGTTTAAGTATGCTTCCCGTTCAAAGCTGATATGATAGTATGCTTTTTTCCCATATTTCAATAGTTTCAACAACCATTCAATTATATACCATATATAGAAAGGAAGATAAAGCATTTCTTTCATCTGATAAGTATGTATCCTCTCATGATAAATCGTTCGTTCGGATACAGGCTCACCTTTTCTTGCAAAGATCACACCGAACAAATTCATTGCGTAACCTTTTGCTGGTATTATATTGTTATAAATAATTTTCATACATTACTAATATGAATAGAACAAGTTTAAAAAATGACCACAAACACTTTTTAGTTTGTTGCTAATCATTTTTTTAATGATGTACGTTAAAATCAAGGATTATCACATTGGATTATTTTCGGACAACCATTGGAATATTTTCTGATAAGCAATATTCCGTGCCGGTTCCGGCGAGAGTATCAGGTCATGGATGCCATTTGGTACCGTATCGCGCGTAACATAGTTACCTAATTTAGCTCCGTGTTTCTGGATATCATTAACGTCAAGAACGATATCAGAGGAATGAAACTTATCAGACCATTCCTCTTTTTCGGTTGACGAGTTGTCTGATGATAAGACTAATACCGGACATGGAATATCAAGCCCTTTCTGTACCTTTTTGTGCCCCTGATGAATAGCCCGAATCCAACCGGCCCGTTTAGGATACCCGTTGATCTTTTTCCAGTCAGTATTAAAATCCCATTCTCCTTTATATTGCCGGAGTAAACTTTGTGCATAAGTGGAAAGTGCGTAACCCTGAACTTTCATATTCGGAAAGAATTTACCCAGGAACGACACAACCGGAATACCAATTTCTTCTAAAAACCAACTCATATTCATATCCAAAAACGGACTGTTAAGTATGAGGCCTTTTACAGGAAAGCGGCCTTTTCTATCATTCATGTAAAGCGAAGTGACCAATCCTCCCGTGGAATGAGCCATTATAAATATATGCTCGTTTCCTTCCTGCCGTATAATGGTAAGTGCTGAGTCTATCTCCTGAAAATATTCATTGATATTTTTACAGGAAAAAGGTTCTTGATGAGCTAATATAGAGCGTCCGTATTTGCGGAGATCGATGGCATAAAAGTTATATCCATGTACTGTCATGCTATCTCCTAATTGCGACTGGAAGAAGTAATCATTATAACCATGTACATATAAAATGGCCTGGTCAGTTTTATTAACGGATTCTTTTTTGATCAATGTAGAGACCACCTTCCCTTCATAATCGTCCGGCATATCAATGGTGCGACAGACATATCCATTGGATAATATATCCGGTTTAT
>DAMCDT010000223.1:0-1174 GCA_032058265.1 Tannerellaceae bacterium | reverse complement strand
GATGAAACGAAAAACAGGAGTAATAATCCTGTACTTATTATTATTTGATGGATATTCTTATACACTGCAATATGAGGTTATAATTTATTTAATTATAAACAATAAGAAACCGTTTGAGTTTAGGGTACTAAGGATATAATATCCAAAAGCGATTCGACCGTAAAGGCACGAGTATGGTTCAATGGTTCGCACACTTTCTCATGTTCCCATGTAGTGTGAAAAGGCACATGAATGGCATAACAACCCAGAGCAAGAGGCGGCAATATATCAGAACGTACTGAATTACCAATCATAAGGAATTCATCAGGGCGAACATCTATGTGTTTCAATAATTGGCGGTATTCACGTTCGGTTTTATCACTCATGATCTCTACGTGATGAAAAAGATGTTCTAATCCGGAACGGCGCAGCTTTTGTTCCTGGTCTAATAAGTCTCCTTTAGTAACAAGAATTAAACGATAGTGGCCAACGAGCGCATTTAATGTTTCTTCGACACCATCCAATAACTCAACCGGATGGGAAAGTTGCTCTTTTCCTATGGCAATGATTTGATCAAGCACAGAAACCGGAAGTTTTCCGGATGTAATCCGTATAGAAGTTTCAATCACAGAAAGGATAAAAGCTTTTACACCATATCCATATAGGGGCATGTTCTGTATTTCGGTCCGGTACAATTCCGCAGAGGCAGTTTCACCATCAACATAACCGGATAATAGATCACGGAACTTTTTCTCCGTTTCAAGAAAATATGTTTCATTTACCCAAAGGGTATCATCCGCATCAAAACCTATTACTTTAATCCCCTCGATCATTCATTTATAAATTTGCTTGCCGGATAATATCGATCATTATCGGACGGAAACCACTGACGAAACACTCGATGGCTATGACCATTAACAAAAGTCCCATCAAACGCATCATTACATTATTCCCCGTTTCTCCTAAGATTTTGAGGATACGGGTCGATGCGCGTAGGATCAAATAAGTAACCAGGTAAACAAACGCAATCGTTCCGATCAAGACAGCTTTCATAGCTAAGCTATCGGCATCTTCCATGAACATAATAGCCGTAGCGATTGCTCCCGGTCCGCACAACATGGGGATTGCAAGTGGCGTTATCGAGATGTCGTTAGCATACTTTTTTATTTCTTCCTCTTTTAATTTCACTTTTGCG
>DAMCDT010000222.1:0-6793 GCA_032058265.1 Tannerellaceae bacterium | reverse complement strand
GGTTAGATATTTAATCCATCCAACAAACGCGTAAAGGTTTCAATAGCTTCTCTTATCTCCATCAGTTTAATATATTCATCCGCAGTATGAGAACGGGAAGATTCTCCGGGTCCTATTTTCACGGAAGGAAAAGGCATAAGCGCCTGGTCGCTCAGAGTAGGGGAGCCAAAAGCTTCTTTTCCCATGATAATGGCACGTTGTACAAAAGGATGGTGTATGTCCGTACAACTTGAATTGAGGCGAAAACTGCGGGCCTTAATCTCGCTTATAACCTGTTCTTTTATTAAATGAAATAACTTTTCATTGGGATAATACTCATTCGTGCGTATATCAACTGTAAATTCACAACGATCGGGAACAACGTTATGTTGCGTCCCGGCATGTATCATTGTTACGCTCATTTTTACAGGACCCAGTAAATCACTTTTATCAGGAAATTCGTAATTGTTGAACCATTCAATATCTTTTATTGCTAATGTAATGGCATTTACCCCTTCATTACGTGCCGCATGTCCGGATTTTCCGATAGCAGTACAATCCAATACCATTAATCCTTTTTCAGCTATGGCTGGTTGCATATTAGTAGGCTCTCCTACGATGGCAAATGTGATGGGAGGTAATTCCGGAAGTATGCTTTCAAGACCATTTTTTCCTGATACTTCTTCTTCGCAGGAAGCGAGAAATATTAAATTATAAGATTGTGTTTTTTGTAAAAGTATACGAAACGCGGAGTAAAGTGAAACCACACTCGCCCCGGCATCATTACTGCCAAGCCCGAATAGCTTCTCATTATCGCTTTCATAAGGTGTAAAAGGGTCTTTTGTCCAGCCTTGAACCGGTTTTACCGTATCAATATGCGAGTTGAGCAGCAAGGAGGGTTTTTCTATTTGAAAATCAGGAGAGATTATCCAAAGGTTGTTTCCTTTTCTGTTAACATGATGTCCATCAGATTGCCAGGTTTGTTGAAGGAAGTCCGCAACTTCTTTTTCCTCCCTGCTGAAAGACGGGCGGGATATCATTCCTTTTAAAAGATCAATTGCTTCGTAGAAATACTCCATACATTAAAAAGAAATAGTACTTTATATTTTTCTGTAAAGATAAGATTTTAATCACCGATTATCAGTCGTTTCTCAACAACTTCCCGATCTTGTTCCAGTTGTTTTCTTAAATCGTCCAACGAATCAAAACGGATATCTCCCCGCACAAAGTAAATGAACGATACAACAATCTCGTTATTATAAATATCTCCTGAAAAATCCAGAATGTTTACTTCCAATGAAGTATTATCTCCATTATGAAGGGTTGGACGATTACCGATATAGAGCATTCCTTTATATTTCTTTCCCTGTAACAATACCCATACGGCATAAACACCGATACCGGGTACTATCTTAAAAGGTTCGTCCACTTGAATGTTAGCTGTTGGGAATCCAAGAGTACGTCCAACTTTATATCCGCTGATAATGCTTCCCTTTAATTGATAGGGATAGGTAAGTAAATTAGCAGCATCTTCAACCTGGCAGTTCAATAAGCGTTTTCTTATTTCCGAGGAACTGACGCCTATTCCATTTTCAACAAAACGAGATATTTCCAACACTTCCATCCCACATAAAGCCCCATACTGTCGATATTGTTCAAAACCGTCTTTACGATCATGGCCGAAGCGGTGGTCATAACCGATCAATAACGTTTTAATATGTAACTGATTGGATAGAACAGATGAGATAAATTCTTCAGCGGATAACCGGGATAATTCTAATGAGAAATTGAGTACAATACAATAATCTATTCCAGTAGTAACCAGATGTTCAAGCTTTTCATTAAGAGAATTAAGCAGTTTAGGTTGATAATCATCATGCAATACCTTACGGGGATGGATAGGAAATGTGATTACCGCTGACGGTAGGTTTCTCTCAGCGGCAATTTCCTTCATTTGTTCGATTAAATAACGATGCCCGAGATGTACTCCATCAAAAAAACCGATAGTGGCTACCAGTTGAATATCTTTCAATTCGCTTATATCTCTTATGACAATCATTTAATGGTTGAATTGTTAATTTTAGCAGATTTTATATCCAATATATGTAGTTTTAAGTTAGCTAACATTTTTTGGACATAATAAAGTGTATGCTTAACATATATTAGTTGTAAAACACTTGACAAACGCTTTCTGAGGTAGTATATTTGTATCGTGGTTTTTTCATAATAGTATTAGATTTAAGGTTAACAAAGTTGGTTAGGGGATGTCGGGATGACATCCTTTAATTTTTTATATAAATCAAAACTCATCAATATCATATACTTTAGCAACTTTCAGCTTGAATATCAAGGTAGAATATGCAGGTATTGTTGTATTGCCATCATTGTCTTTTACTCCAGTTGTCCCATAACCTAATTGATATGGAATCCACACTTCACCTTCTTCACCTTCAGTCATATATTGCAAGATAGTGGTCCATCCTTCGATCACAGTCATATATCCATTCGGATTAGTTGACGCATTATAATCAGATACGTTAGTATTCATTGCTATTTTCAATGGATTATCATAATCCCAATTATTACCATCAAATTCTGTACCGTCTATGAGAGAACCTTTATAAAATGCTTCAACACGACTGGTATAATAAATCTTTTTACCGTTGCCAGCTTTTGATTGTTTATAAAAAACAACTCCTGCTTTACTGGGAGCTTCATATTGAGAGTAATTTGAAAAATACATATCGTTAAAAGCTTTGTCGTTTTGCTCTTTCCATACTTCATCAATTACATCATCGTCATCATCATCGTCGCCACAAGAAGGGAGAACGATTATGCAACACATCATCAACAATAGATAAAAATACTTCTTCATCTTTTATTCAGTTATATTTTTTAATAAATTCTTCATACTTACCTTTTCGGCAATTATTTCGTTCAGTTTATCAATACTTACCCGTTCCTGTTCCATTGTATCGCGGAAACGGATAGTCACACAATTATCTTTTAAAGTATCATGATCGATTGTAATACAGTAAGGAGTACCGATGGCATCCTGCCTGCGGTAACGTTTGCCGATAGAATCCTTTTCATCGTATTGGCAACGGAAATCAAAACGCAGCATATTGACAATCTCCTCTGCTTTTTCCGGTAACCCGTCTTTTTTTACCAATGGAAGAACAGCTAGTTTGATAGGAGCTAAAGCCGCCGGTAATTTTAATACAACACGTGTTTCCCCGTTTTCTAAGGTCTCTTCACAATAGGAACCTGAAATAATTGTCAGGAATACTCGGTCAACTCCAATCGATGTTTCAATTACGTAAGGAGTGTAGCTTTTATTAAGTTCCGGATCGAAATATTGCATTTTCTTGCCGGAATATTTTTCATGCTGGCTTAAGTCGAAATCCGTACGGCTGTGGATACCTTCCACTTCTTTGAAACCGAAAGGCATTTCAAATTCAATATCGGTAGCAGCATTTGCGTAATGAGCCAGTTTATCATGATCGTGGTAACGATATTTTCCATCTCCTAATCCCATGGATTTATGCCATTTCATCCGCGTAGCTTTCCATTGGTTGAACCATTCCATCTCTTCGCCCGGACGAACAAAGAATTGCATTTCCATTTGTTCAAACTCACGCATACGGAAAATAAACTGGCGTGCTACAATTTCGTTTCGAAAAGCTTTTCCGATTTGGGCGATACCGAAAGGAATCTTCATCCTACCTGTTTTCTGTACATTCAGGAAGTTAACAAAAATACCTTGTGCTGTTTCAGGTCGTAAATATATTTTGGTTGCACCATCTGCCGTAGAACCCATATCCGTAGAGAACATCAGGTTAAACTGGCGTACTTCCGTCCAGTTCCGGCTTCCGGAAATAGGACAAACAACTTCTGTATCGATTATGATTTGGCGAAGCTCTTCCAGGTTTGAATCATTCAGGGCTTTTGCGAAACGTGTATGAACTTCATCACGTTTTGCCTGGTATTCAAGTACACGTCCATTGGTTGCCCGGAATTGCGCTTCATCAAAAGAGTCTCCAAAACGTTTGGCAGCTTTAGCTACTTCTTTATCGATCTTCTCATCCATTTTTGCCAGGTAATCTTCAATCAATACATCTGCACGGTAACGTTTCTTTGAGTCCTTATTATCAATCAACGGATCATTGAAAGCATCCACATGACCGGACGCTTTCCATATCGTAGGATGCATAAAGATGGCAGAATCAATACCTACTACATTTTCATTCAGCAAGGTCATACTGTCCCACCAATATTTTTTGATATTGTTTTTTAATTCTACACCATATTGTCCATAATCGTATACCGCGCCTAATCCATCATATATTTCAGACGACGGAAATACGAAACCATATTCTTTACAATGTGAAATAATCTTTTTAAATACATCCTCTTGTGCCATAATACCGTAGTAATTTAATCTTTTCAACCTTAAAGGATGCAAAGTAAGTGATTTTTTATCAAAGTGATACCTTAATTATTTAGGAATCGTGTTAATTCATACATAAGACTTTAACAATTCCTTTAATTTGCGTACCCCTTCAGAGGCTCCCGCCTGTATGAAATGAATATCCGAACGGTTTGTGTTTACCTCTTTAGGATCAATCAGGAAAAGGGGTTGACCATTACGGGCATAATGGAGCAGGCCGGCGGCAGGATATACGTTTAATGAGGTACCGATAACGACCAGAATATCCGATTTTTTAACCATCTCAATAGCTGGTTCGATCATAGGAACAGCTTCGCCAAACCAAACAATAAAGGGACGGAGCTGATTTCCTTCCGGATCTTTATCACCCCACTGTATGTCAGGTTTATCAGGAGGTATATCATAAGCTTTATTGAGATTATTGACCGGACAGGATTTCATTAACTCGCCATGCAGATGAAGCACTTTTGTACTGCCTGCCTGTTCATGCAAATTATCGACATTCTGAGTAATGATCTGCACATCAAAATCTTTTTCAAGCTCAGCCAGCCCATAATGTCCGTTATTAGGTTTACATTCCAGTAACTGCCGCCGCCTTTGATTATAAAAGTCAAGAACAACTTCGGGCATCCGGGCAAAAGCTTCTGGTGTGGCAACATCTTCTACCCTGTATTTTTCCCAAAGGCCATTTGAGTCGCGAAAGGTGGAAATACCGCTTTCGGCGCTCATACCGGCTCCACTTAAAACAACTATTTTTTTCATACGATATAATGATTGCTTTTCACAAAGCTACCGTTTTTTTCTATTTTATCCGACTGATTTCCGAATAAAGCTCGATCATTGATGCGTTATCCAATAACCATTTATATTTTTTTTCACTCATCCCTACCCAATCTTCACTTAAGAAACCATTTTCATCCCGCGTATTATTCCAGGCGAAACGGGCATTATCCGCCATGGTTTGTATGTACAGTGGATTATTATCTACCTCATAAAGAGCTGTTAATCCGCGTAATAAAATAACATTAAACCAAGGGGTAGGCGGATAAAATAACTTCTCATCCCCGGTTATATCTTTACGCTTCTTTACAAAATACTCGTATGCGCCTTTAGCTGTCCGCCGGGCATCTTCCAGATATATTTTGTCCTTTGTTTCGTGATAAAGTAAAACGCCGGCCTGTATCATTTGTCCACTGTTATAGGTATATTTGGCTTTATCAACATCACCATTCACTCTGATATTGTCCCAGTAAACATGATCTTTCGGGTC
Organism: Tannerellaceae bacterium; assembly: GCA_032058265.1. GTDB lineage: Bacteria > Bacteroidota > Bacteroidia > Bacteroidales > Tannerellaceae > DFXE01. The sequence goes on along the minus strand of DAMCDT010000222.1, from coordinate 1,094 downwards.
GAGCAGATTCGATTTTATCCAATAATATGTTTTCTTAGCCTGGTCGAGATAATCCTTGTTACCGGTTGCATTGTATAATTTCATACATAAAACAGTAGCGGGAGCATTTGAGCAGGTATTCTTTGAAGATTTGTTCTGTTCACACCAATAGATACCTCCACCCAGCGTATCGTCCCAACCGCTGTAGATATAACGATGTAGTTCTTCTGCTTTATCAAGATATCCCTTTTTGTTGGTTAGAGCATACAGGTCGCAAAAATCAATGGCGAGCCAGTCATTATCATCATAAAACCGGTCGCTTTCTCCATTAAACATGGGGTAGCTCTGATAACAGAACGGTTCGCGTTTGTTGTCCCAATATAGTTCTAGCCCGGGAATAATCTGTTCTTCCAATATTTTCAGGTATTTATTATCTCCTGTTGTTTTATATAGAGAGATACATCCGGACAACATTCCCGAATAAGGCCATAAAAATGAAACTTCCTGATTCTGTTTTTGTTCGGCTCCTTCCGTCAGGTATGTAACCTTGTTATCGGGATTAACGGGATATGTTTCTGAAAGTAATCCATATTTAGGTACATCAAATTTTACGAGGATATTCGTCAACATAGAGTCCGCAACCAAGAGATCAGAAGGATGTATCTTAACCTGTGAGTTCTTTTGGCATGAAGTTATAGACACACACATGAAATACAAGAAAAAAATAAAAAGTTTTGTTTTCATAGAATTTAATTTAAGTAGCAGATAATTAGATTTAAATTAATACTCGTAAGTATTTCTGCAAAAATAAATAAATTGTCAGATAAATAAATCTTTGTCATATAAGAGCCTATTTAAATTTAATTAGATAAAAAGCTAAAGGATAGACTCTCTACTATCATGTTTCACCATACATCTATCACCTTCCACGATGCCTTTCAAACCCTGCCGGGGAAAGTCTTTAAGAGTGGAAGATCATCTTCCACCCGGTAGGACTTCCTATCACTCGAAACGTCCTGATTTAATTAGGAAACTTCCGGATTCAACCAGCTAACGTCCCGTTATTTTTTGCATACATGTAACTTAATATTCAACCCATAGCCTTATGTTGAAAA
>DAMCDT010000221.1:0-6803 GCA_032058265.1 Tannerellaceae bacterium | reverse complement strand
AATTGTACATTGGTTACGATCCTATTATTGGTCGAAACATTCCTAATATTCCTGATCCCCATATCGCTGGTTGTCTGGATGATGATCGTGGAAGTACAAGGATTCAACCTGGACACGACATTACTAATCAGCCAGATCGAAGAATTCTCTAATATGATAAGGGAAAAAACCTCTTATAATTTGCTTAGCAGAGACAATATCGCTTCCATTATTTCTGTTTTACCTAAAATAGGCCAATACTTGATGAGTGGAATCAGCGGTTTTGCAATAAACATTGTCGTACTACTTCTCGTGCTTTATTTTATGCTGATCAGCGGTCGCAAAATGGAAAAATATATATATGAGATATTACCATTCAATAACCATAATAAAAAAGAGATTCTAGCCGAACTAAATATGCTTGTAAAGGCTAATGCTTTAGGCGTTCCTCTGATCGCCATCATCCAGGGAATTGTAGGATTTATCGGATACTACTTATTCGGAGTACCTAACGCCATGATATTCGGTTTATTGACCGGATTTGTCTCCATTATGCCTGTGGTAGGTACCGGCCTGGTATTTCTTCCGATTGTATTATATTTAGGGCTAGACGGAGATTGGCCGAATGCTATTGGTTTATTAATCTATTCACTGCTGGTTCTCGGTAATATTGATAACCTTGCCCGCTTCCTTTTACAAAAGAAACTGGCAGATACGCATCCATTGATTACCATTTTCGGCGTGATTATCGGTTTATCCTTATTCGGTTTTATGGGTGTTATATTCGGCCCGATACTATTAGCTGGATTCCTGTTATGCTTTAATATATTCAAAACTGAATATCTGGAAGGTAAACCATACAAAGGAAGTCCTAATATAACCAAGAAGTAAAGGGTTTTCCATTATACTATCACCTTCCACAATCCTGTCAAAAGACTTTACTGAAAAGGTTTTCAGCGTGGAAGATCATCTTCCGCCATTGCATTCCATCTATCATTTAATTGTGTTAATTAATTTAGGAAGCTTCCGGTTTAAAATAGCTCACGTCCTGATATATTTCGGACACATGCTAATGTATTTCCGGTATAGACTCTTTCTAAATTAAATAAAAGGGGCTTGCTTTTAAAACTACAAGGTTTCATAAGCAAATCAATAGGGTTTTGCTAATAAAAGCAATGGGTTTTAAAATGATGTACGTCACCAAAAGAAATTACACACATTATTTTTAAAAGAATGTACATTACTAACCAGAACCAAAAGGATTAATTCCGGAGGGGAAGATGATTATAAAGGTGGAAGATATACTTCCACTCATTACATGTTAATTAGCAATAAGTCACATAAAAAATGTAAGGTGAAGATGTATCCGGAAAAGGATTATAAGGGGCTAATATTATTGATTTGCCTCCTCCTTATCCGTCTCTTTTTCTTTGCTGCCAAAGCCAAAGAAGTTTTTGATTTTATTAATAACATTCATTACGCCGGCAGCAAAGTTTTGCATTCCTTTGGATATACCAACCGACTCCGTTACCGACGGGCGAAGCATCTGCCATAAATAATTAAACGTGGAGTGATAAGGGTCCCGTACGATATCTACATTTACATGCCGTGGTTTTCCGTTTTCCCTGTTCGGATTGTTATCTCTTACTACGAGATTTATCAGGAAAGTAATGAATTTCTTTTTTACCAGTTCACCGTCTTTTTCTTTCATGTAATCCGCCTTTAGGTTTTCATATAAAAGAAGCATATCTATGTTAGCTCCTTTACTGGATGCGTCCATTTCAAATGTAAGATCTGTTACTCTTCCACTCCTCACACGTGCCGGAGCAAGGGGCGTTATAATATTGTTCAATGTTGTAAGGTCGTAACCTGGCAAATGAGCATTTATAAGGAAACGATCATTTAACGTATCCACCGGTATCCACCAGGTGGCAGTAAAAAAACCATCCCCCATTAATTTGGCATCTGCTTCTAACCGTATAAACTGACCGGGAAACGAAGCTACATTTGTAAAACCATGGAATGTACCATTCATATCCGTAAAAAAGATCCGTCCCGGGTAATTTCCTTTTTTGGCCAGTTCGTCATAGACTACTTCCAGGTTGTTAACCCTTACTTCATCAATATCGAATTTTAAAGGCGCCTTTTGTATTCCCTCGTAAATCATGGGAACGATCTTATGGGGCAATGGTAATTTCTGATTTCTGTAATTTTTAAGGACAGCATCATCTATCCGGGCATATTTTAATTTCAGAATATTATTCGAAAAATAATAAGGCAAGTCAATACCTTCTAAATAGATATTCTTCGCCCTTATATCAAACCAATCGGCATTTTTAGGATGCCTGTATGCAAACTCCATTTGCGGATATGGGGAAACAAAAGACAGGTCATTTAATGTCAGGTTTCTATTATTGAAATCGATATTTCCTATACGCAAGGTAAAGAAACCATTATCAACGGGAATACTAAGATTACTGGTTTTAAATCCTAAGTCATCCAGGCTAAACTCCTTTTCTTTATTATGAATCTGTAATCCCTTCATAGACAGATCGACCGTTCCGAATGGTGGGATCGAATCGAGATTGCCAAATCTTGTGTTTCTAATATCTATATCAGCATTCACAATATTAAACGCTCCAAGCGACATTGTATTCGCATAGCTCCCTAATACCTGATAAATGGATTTTTTTTCTCTTTCAATTGGTTTCTTCTTGGCATTCTCAAAACTTGTAACGGATGGAATATGGGTAAGCATGGGATTAATAATATCCAACGCTCCTATTGTCAGCGATGAATTCTCTTTTAAACTCCATGCCAGAGTGTCTAAACGAAATGTTTCCAACTCAAAAACAGTTTTTGCTTCAGGACTATCAGAAGCAAACTTTGTATTGTTAAAAAGCAATGAAGCCATATTAATATGTTGAATTCCCTTATCCCATTTTAAATCGGATAAGGCTAGATCCTGAACAGAAATTTGTGTTTCATTTTTTGCTACCCTATCATTATACTTTAAATTGATATTATCAATGCCGATTTCATTGATAAACAAATCAAAAGGTATCGGTATAGATATTCCGGGAGAAGATTGTTTATTTTTCTTTTCACCGATAGCAGTTCTTATGAGGCGGATATCCGGTGACTCTATATGGATCGTATCTACTTTAACCTGTTTGGCCTTCAAAACAGGAAAATCTTTTAGCCCATTGGCATAGATAAGAGGAGTTTCCAGATGTATGTATGTTGCCGGAGCTTTGTCCCATAAGCTTTCCTGAGGAATAAGCTTTACATTTTCCAAACGTAAAAAACCATCCACAGTTGAAAAGGAGGCATCTTGTATAGTTAACCGGTAATCCTTTTCTGAAATATAATTATCAAAGTCACGGAAATTAAATCCTAAGTCGTTATATTCAAAGAACAACTCTTTATTTTTCCCTGTACTTTCATCTACAAGGAAATGTGTAGCGAAAAAATCAAAATCCTTTAATTGATAGGCCGCCGGATGTTTACTACCCCTTTCCACTAAAGTAAAATTGGCCTTATTGATAGCTATATTTTCAATAAATAGATATCTGAATAACGGGTTTAAGATTGCATCTACATCGACACGCTCATTTCCTGAAGGAGAAGAAACATGGCTTTCTTTCTGTTTGACAGAAGGCGCTTTAATATACCGGATATTCGGAGCATCGATTTTAAATTGTTTTGCACTTATTCCGCTCTTATATACCAACCCGTCAATATTCAACGAATCGATACTTCCCCATAAATAATCATTTCTCGTCTTCACCGAAAGAGGTTCGATCTTAATATCCTCTATTGTAAAATGAGATACCCTGGTATCCAATGCTAACCTGCCAACCTGCAATTTATGGTTTCGCGCGGTCATCAGCCCTTCCATATTCGTTGCTTCGAAGGCAATGTCTTTGGAATACCAAAAATCAGGATCCGTTTCTAATACAGAATCAATACGAAAATCAAACGCATGGAAATCAAAGTTCTCCATTTGATACACTTCTATCGAATCATTATATGTAAGTGAATAAACTGCTTTTGTTTTTTCCAGATTTATCTGACCGATAGCTACACTTCGCAAAACAGGTGATATTATTTCATAAATAGACAATGATTGCACAAGGGAATCTACACTGATACTATTGTCATTTTTTATTGTTTTATCTGCAACGGTATCTTTCGCAGCACTGAAAATATGGATATCCGACGATTGTATATTAACGGCGCGCGCTTTTAAATAGTTAAGTGCATTTTCCCTGCGGAAAGCGATGCCTTTTACTTCAACCTTTTCAATTTGTCCCTCTACATAATCTTTTGGTTTTCTTTTTCTTGCTTCCCATATCTCCGATTGTGGAACTAGATGGATATTCTCGATATATATTATAGAGTCTCGTGTACTCAGCCTGATACTATCAGTATGTAGTGAAAAGTCATTATTTGTCAATAACTGCTGCGGCTGGTTAGTAAAAAAATCGAAATTATCAGCATATAACAACTTACCACTTTGCGAAGATTCCTTATCTAACCAGAAACCATAAGCATGAAAACTTGCATCTTTCATAGCATATATGATTGGAGTTAACGGATGTTCAACCGTATAAGAGACGCTTGCATTTACCAGATTCAATGCCTGAACACTGAGCACATCAATATAGGGTTCGATTAATTCATATAATGTCTGCACATTTGTATTCTTCCTCTTCTTCTGGAACCGGTCCGAATAATAAGCATCGAATATCTCCACATCAGGAGCTTTTATTTCAAATGTATTGAAATGCAATTCCCTGTAACTAAAACGCCAGATGAGATTGACTCCTTTGAAATCAATCGACTCCGCCTTCACTTTAAAGTAATTGTCAGGCAAACTGTCAAGGGCTTCCCATTCACTGAAGATTAACGAATCAGGCTTAAAATCAATTCCTTCAATCTGTAGTTCCCCGTTAAATAAATTGATAGACAATCCATCGAAAGAAAAAGTATAGAATCCATCGGTAGCTTCAGAAACCCTTTGAACAAGTTCCTGCTTAAGATATCTTTCCAACCGGGAAGCCAGAAAATAGTTCAGAAAGAATATTCCTGCTATTAAAACAGCAAAAATTATAACCACTTTCCTAAACCTCTTCTTCTTACCGCTTTCCATCAAGTCCGTTTATCTTATTAAATGAATGGTACCTTATTTATTTAACAAAATAACAGGGACTTAGTTCTATTAGCAGCAGAAATACGGCTACTCAGCAATCCATAAGATAGCCTGTGACAGTATTTTAATAAAAGAAGGATTTTCCCATGCTAAATGATCATGCCCCAATGTTTAAGTGACAACTCTTGAATTGGCATAATTATTTGTCCAGCAAACCAACGGGCCATGTGTCGGTTCATCTGTTGAAAGAAGCGGATGGACGGTTGGAAGTATTTCGGTTCCTCCGTAAGTTTCATCTATAATCTGGAAATCATCGATACCTTCCGTGACCGGGTGTTTCCTGTCTTCCACTTTAACTAAAAATCGAACATCGTGTTTATAAGTGGATACAGGTTGTTCCACGCCATGCTTCATCCAGGGATAATGATGGTATCTTCCCCCTACGATTTTAATGTACTCCGGCCAGAAGTCATAACTGCAAAAGGCATGATGAAGTACAATTAGTCCTTTGCCTTTTTCAAGCATCGCAATAAAGTCCTGCTGTGCTTTTTCATCTATTTCTTTAGGCATATCATATAATAATACCGCGTCATATTTTTCTACCTTATCTGCTTTTAGCATTGCATGGGCATCAGGATGTTCCACCCTGTCATACGTTACAGGAAGTTTATCCAGTAACAGAGAGAAATTACTTTCATCAAAATCATGGCCTCCTGTTATCAGAAGAACGTTTACTGTCTTTTGCTCTTTATTCATATTGCACCCACAGAAGCTCATGATAAATAATACACTGGCTAGTATGAATAATCCGGATATAAACTTCATGTTATAAATCTTTATTTGTTTTCCTTTTTTTAAAACGCATCCATAGATATACACCTCCTGCAATAACAAACCAGAATGGCCATATACTTAACAGAAAGAGTATAAAATCTACAAAGGCATACCAGCCGCCGGAGATGGCTTCTTTTAGTTTTTCCCAGAAACTATCTCTTTTATTCGGGGTATATTTATATTGATTTTCTTTTGTAAGGGTTAGATCGAGGGTACTGTATGCGACCTGATTGCTCAAGTGCCTTAGCCGGCCTTCCGCGCTTTCAATCTCCTCTTCCAAAACCCTGATATGCGATTCTACTTCCAGTATCTCTTTAATAGTCTTTGCTTGTTTGACCAACTCACGATATCTGGTCAGGTAAGTATGTTTATTCCGTAACCTTGTCTGTATATCGTAATATTGTTCCGTTACATCACGTGCATCGATTTCTTTATAGAGTATCTTACCTGTGCCGCTTTCAATATCAGCAATAAATTGTTCGTAGTTCTGGTTAGGAATACGGATACGTAAATTGAAATAAGAATCATAAGTAGAATTAGTCAGTGTTTCTTTTGCATAATATGCTTTATATTGGGTAACCAAAGAATCTATTTTACCTTTTGAGCTCTTCAACTCATCTACTTTAATGCCTATCCGTCCATCTTTGATAATCTTTTTTTGTGGTAGATCGATTGATCGATCAGCATCGGATAAAGAATTATCCTCGTCCGATACTTCCATCATATCATCTGAGGCATCCATAGCATAAGTTGCCTCTTCCGCCATGGAATATTGTGTGGCTTCACTATTATTTCCGCAACTAAAGAAAATAAGCGAAAGGAGTAAGGGTAATAT
>DAMCDT010000220.1:0-6842 GCA_032058265.1 Tannerellaceae bacterium | reverse complement strand
GATGAAGATAAAATAAAAAAGCTATTGTCTATACCTGCTGGCAAACGGATTGCCCTTGATATTATCATCGGATATTCTACACAGAGTGATCGTCCGAAAAAAAGAAAAGAAGCCGATAAGGTGATAACTTACAATAAATATTGATTTAAAGGTCTTTCAGTAAAATTTTACTGTTGGATACGATCATATCCTGTCTTGTTTTTAAGATGGCTTTCCATTCGTGATTAAATAAATCGGTAGTATCTATTTTGAAGTTTTCAGAACCGTATTCATCTATCTTGCTTAATAGATACCCTACACTTATTTGATTAATATCCATAGCAGGCTGATAATGAAGGACACGGTCGTCATTCCCATAATTCACTTCAATGATGATATTAAGTTCCGTAAGAAGAACAAGTATTTCTGAAGTGATACGTAATGGGATTCTATATGAATCTGATAATTCGTCAGGCGTATAAGGTTTTTCCCTGTTTACAAACCGTTTTACAATAAGTGACGCTATCAGTACTGTAAGAAAGTCTTTATATCGACGGCTGATGTTCCTGCTGTCACGCTCAAAACTAAATTTCTTTACATTTTGAGATGCGTATGATAATTCCGCACCAAAAAGGCATATTAACCAGGATAACTGCAACCATAACAATAGCAAGGGTAATGCTGCAAAACTACCATATATTGCATTATATTTACTAACCCATATCATACCACTGATATATAACATCTGGAAAATCTGAAAAGCAAAACCGGCGATAACTCCGGGGATTAATCCATTCAGAAAGCCTACTTTGGTATTGGGAAGCAGTATATAGATAGCAGTAAAAGCGATAGTTGCGATAAGGAAAGGAGCAAGTGCTAGGATTGTTTCAATGATAGGAGTAAAGAATACAAAATCACTAAGGTATGTGTTTTGTAGTGTAGAAATAAATATAGAAAAACCTCCTGATGCAGTCATTAAAATAGGCAGGATCAGGAATAGTGCCATGTAATCTACTATTTTCCTGTTCCAGGGTCTGGATTTTGTAATTTGCCAGATATCATTGAAAGTATTTTCAATATTAGAGATCAGGTTGATAACAGTATAAAATAATAGGATTAGACCGACCCCGATGATTACACCTCCTTGTGCCTGTGATAAATAGTTTTCAACGAATTCAAGTATTTTATTCATTTCCAGGTCATGACCCGGAAAATAATCAATTAGAACATCTCTTACGATATTTTGGATGCCAAATCCCTGGGCAATACCTACCAGTACAGCCAGTAACGGAACTATGGATAGTAAAGTGCTATAGGTTAACGCGGAGGCTTTTGTTTGCAAGTTTTCACTTTTGAAACCTCTGATAGCAAGTACAATGGTTTTAATGGCATTTATATAAATACTTTTCAGTCCACTTACCTCATTACCGGTAATACGCCATATATCATAGGTTACAAAATGGATTGTCCTTCTGACAAACGAACTGATCCGGTCAATAAAAGACCTTTTATTATCTTTTCCCATTATTTAATAATTAAATGCAGCCTGCCTGTAAGCCGGGTTCTGTTCTTTAACCATAGGCTAAAGCGTTTGTCATTTATCTGGTATTACCGTCACCGATAATCTCCTGCGATCTACCCCTCGGCATCGGACGAGCAATCCTACTGCGCCGATATACATGATCTTACAACCCATAAGGCGTACGGCATACTATATTACTATAATACCCGGTGAGCTCTTACCTCACCTTTTCACCCTTATTCCGCGAACGGAACGGTTATTTTCTGTTACGCTACTCTGTCTTCACAAACAGCTTCCCGTTAGGAAGTATGGTGCTCTGTGTTGCCCGGACTTTCCTCTCCATTATATAGAGCGACAAACCGGCAGACTGCAATAGCGCAAAGATACTGATAAAACAATATTTATAGCCAAAAGGATTCGTAAAACTGCCATATAGCCGTAACATTTCTGCCTTTCTTTCTGTTATTATAATGTAGGGCATGACCAAATGACAGCATTAGAATGTTAAAATTGTCACGACGCATAGGATACTATTGTTAAGCTCCGTTAAGTGTTAAATGCAGTCGTTAAAAGTGATGAAAAATAGAATACAAAGAGAATAACAGTACGGTTTTTGAGTTTAATTTGTGGAAATAAAGTGTTAAATTTAAGTGTTTAATTAAAATATTGAAGTTATGAAGAAAGTGTGGAAAAATGTACTTGGTGTTGTGCTGGTAGCTGCAGTTAGCGTAGGTGCCGCCGTAGGGACAAGTACATATCTCATGAACAAAAAGCAAGTAGACTCTTCGTATACCGTCGATAGTGAATACGGTTTTAAACAGCCTGTTCGCTTAGCAAATTACAATACTGTTGCTGCCGAAAATATTGATTTTACGGTTGCAGCCGAAAGTACTGTACATGCTGTTGTTCATATAAAGTCGACCACCAAGGCCAGTCAGTCACAAGGCGGCCGTCAATACATCGACCCCTTTGAATATTTCTTTGGTTTCGGTAATCGCGGATACCAACGCCAACCCCAGCCACGCGTCGGTTTTGGTTCGGGAGTTATAATTTCTACCGATGGTTATATAATGACAAATAACCACGTGATAGATGGCGCCGATGAAATTGAAGTAACATTAAATGACAGCCGTAAGTTTGTAGCAAAATTAATAGGTACCGATCCGTCAACAGATATAGCTCTTTTAAAAATAGAAGGAAATGATTTCCCAACGATTCCGTTCGGAGATTCCGATAAATTAAAAGTAGGAGAGTGGGTATTGGCTGTAGGTAATCCGTTTAATTTGACTTCTACGGTTACGGCAGGTATCGTTAGTGCGAAAGGACGTGGTGTATTCATGGGGAGCGGTGACAGAAACCGTATTGAATCCTATATACAAACGGATGCTGCTGTGAATCCTGGTAATAGCGGAGGAGCATTAGTAAATACAAAAGGTGAGTTGATAGGTATCAATACCTTGATATATTCTGAAACAGGTAATTTTGCTGGTTATTCATTTGCCGTACCTATTAGTATTGCAGGGAAAGTTGCCAGTGACTTAAAACAATACGGAACCGTACAACGTGCAATGCTTGGCGTATCCATTATTGATGTTAAAAACCTGACTGACGAACAAAAAGAAAAAGTTAAAGTCTTAGAAGGTGCCTATGTTGCCGACTTTGGAATGCGGAGTTCGGCGAAAGAAGCCGGTATTGAAACCGGAGATGTTATCACTGCTGTAAACGATGTAAGAGTACGATCGGTAAATGCCCTACAAGAGCAGGTAAATAGATTCCGTCCGGGTGATAAAGTGAAAGTAACTGTCGACCGTAACGGTACAGCTAAGACATTTACCGTTGAATTGCGCAATATGCAAGGAAACACAGAAGTTGTGAAAGGAACTGGCGATGTAGCCGAAGTGTTAGGAGCTGCATTCAAAGAACTTACTGCCAAGCAAAAACAACAATACGGTATCAGTTATGGTATTGAAGTTAGCGGTGTAACAAATGGTAAGTTCAGAGACGCAGGAATCCAGAAGGGTTATATTGTTATGATTGTTAATGACCAGAAAGTTTCTACTCCTGATGAGTTTGATAAGATTGTTGAAAGAGTGCTTAAAAGCAATGGAGAAGACAGGGTATTATTTATAAAAGGTATCAACCCGAATGGTCGTACAAAATACTATGCTATAGATCTGGCAGAATAAGATAATATAAGTCTTATTAGGCATTAAGAGATTGTTAAAGGTTTATAATTGGCTGCGTGTGGGGTGCATGCAGCCAATACTTATAAAAAAAAGTATTATCTTTGCACCCCGTATTCTCAATTAAAAACGTTGGATGAGACAGTTAAAGATTACAAAGTCCATTACTAATCGCGAAAGTGCTTCACTTGATAAATATCTTCAGGAAATAGGCCGTGAAGATTTAATCACTGTTGAAGAGGAAGTAGAATTGGCACAGGCTATCAAAAGAGGCGACCGTAGGGCATTAGAAAAATTGACAAGAGCAAACTTACGTTTCGTGGTATCAGTAGCAAAGCAATATCAAAACCAGGGATTAAGTTTACCTGACTTAATAAACGAAGGTAATCTTGGTTTGATCAAAGCTGCTGAAAAGTTCGATGAAACAAGGGGGTTCAAGTTTATTTCGTATGCTGTATGGTGGATTCGTCAGTCTATTTTGCAAGCTTTAGCGGAACAGTCTAGAATTGTTCGTCTTCCATTAAATCAGGTAGGTTCGTTGAATAAGATCAGCAAAGCTTTCTCTAAATTTGAACAGGAAAACGAACGCAGGCCGTCACCCGAAGAGTTGGCAGAAGAATTGGATATTCCCGTAGATAAAATTTCAGATACCCTTAAGGTATCGGGAAGACATATCTCTGTAGATGCTCCATTCGTAGAGGGCGAAGACAACAACCTGCTGGATGTACTTGTGAACGATGATGCTCCCATCGCTGACCGGTCGTTAATGAACGAATCATTGGCAAAAGAAATTGATAGAGCACTTGCTACACTGACCGAAAGAGAATGTGAGATTATCAAAATGTTTTTCGGTATTGGTTGTCAGGAAATGACATTAGAAGAGATTGGCGACAAATTTGGCCTCACTAGAGAGCGCGTCCGCCAGATCAAGGAAAAAGCTATCAGAAGATTAAGACAAGGAACACGTAGCAAGCTCCTCAAATCGTATTTAGGTTGATCTCTAAAGTTGAGATGAACTAGGCTCTGAACCTAATAAGGTTTGGAGCCTTTTTCTTTTTAGACATTTTTTGATTAAGTTTGTCGGGAAATAATTAATTCTAAATTCTATGACGACAAGACGTAATTTTTTAAAGACCGGAACTCTCTCTTTAGCTGGTCTATTAGTAGGGGAAAACGTTTATTCTGCGGTAAATGACAAAACCAATATATCTTCGGTAGCATCTGCTGGAGAATATATCTGTAAACGTCCTGCTCCGGGTGAAAGAAAGTTTACTTCAAAAATAGTTGATGAAACTATCGCTTCATATAAAAAACGAATTAAAGACGCCAAATTAGCATGGATGTTCGAGAATTGCTATCCAAATACATTGGATACGACATGCGAGCATTCAGTAAAAAATGGCCGTCCGGATTCATTTATAATTACTGGAGATATTCATGCCATGTGGTTGCGCGATTCCTCTGCTCAGGTTTATCCGTATGTTGTACTGGCAAAAAAAGAAAAAACATTACAAACCATGTTGGCAGGGGTTATAAACCGGCAAACAGATTGTATTTTGATCGATCCTTATGCAAATGCCTTCAACGATGGCCCTATCGGAAGTGAATGGGAGAGCGACCATACAGACATGAAGCCTGAATTGCATGAAAGAAAATGGGAGATTGACTCACTTTGCTATCCTATACGGTTGGCCTATCATTATTGGAAAGAAACTGGAGATACATCAGTATTTGATGACAGGTGGGTTTCGGCTGTCGAAGCAATTGTAAGGACTTTTAAGGAGCAACAGCGTAAGGATAGTCTGGGGCCTTATACATTTACCAGAACTACAAACAGGCAAGGAGATACATTGTTGAATGACGGTTGGGGTAGCCCTGTTAATCCGGTTGGATTAATAGTTTCTACTTTCCGTCCTTCTGATGATGCTACATTATTTAATTTCCTTATCCCTTCTAATTTATTTGCAATCACATCCCTTCGCCAGGTAGCAGAAATGCTACGAAAGATTAAAAATAATCGAACACTTGCCGACACTTGTGAAGCTTTAGCCAATGAAGTGGAAAAAGCCGTAAAGGAATATGCCATTGTTGAACGTCCGGGGTTTGGTAAAGTATATGCTTTTGAAGTAGATGGTTTTGGCAACTATGTTTGTATGGATGACGCAAATGTTCCCAGCCTGTTGGCTTTGCCTTTCCTTGGTTGTGTTGATGTAAATGATCCTGTATACCAAAATACACGTCGTTTGGTTTTAAGCAAATCAAACCCTTATTTCTTTAAAGGGAAAGCTGGAGAAGGAATAGGTGGCCCACACATTGGTTTTGATTTTATCTGGCCGATGAGTATCATTATGCGCGCTACTACATCTACCGACGAAAATGAAATCCGTTATTGTGTGCAAACACTTCGTGATACTGATGGAGGAACTGGCTTTATGCATGAATCTTTCCATAAAGATGATCCGACTAATTTCACCCGTTCATGGTTCGCCTGGACAAATACCTTATTTGGAGAATTGATTATAAAATTAATTGATGAAGGTAAATTGAAAGACTTTTTCAGTTAAAGTTCTTTTGTTAGATTGCTTAATGCAATTACGATAAAGTAATCAGGATTGGATACGTTCATTATATAATAGGAACGTATCCTTTTTGCTTTTTTTGAGTCCTATATCGACTTATGATTCCTAAAATATGAAACCATAGTCCACTAACTTAGCTAAAATAACTACAAAAAATACATATTTAGCATGCTTCAATGTATACAAATAAAATGTATGAACTAAAATTGCTTATCCTTAATCAAATGAAGATCTAACTTTATTTATTGGTAAATCAGCGATGTGCTTTTATTTATTGTAATTTCATTTATTGCTATATGTGTACTTTGTATTCCCTTGTTTACCTTTTTCCTATAACCGGACTAAAAAAGTGTTCTTTTGTTCCTTACTTAGGCATAAAAGGAACAAGAAATTAATACTCATATAAATAACCCCTACAATGGTACACAAGGTACACATGTATATTTATTTGGCAAACGACCTGATTTATATAGGAGATAAGCAAAATAATTTAAGACGTTAGCAAAACTGCACCATCTAATGTAAATTCTCAAAAAACCGCTATTACAATAGATATATATTAATGTACGATCAAGAGTA
>DAMCDT010000219.1:0-6877 GCA_032058265.1 Tannerellaceae bacterium | reverse complement strand
CAGGATATTCAACCGCCGCATTTGGCAAATGGCACAATGGAACCCAATATCCATATCATCCAAATGCCAGAGGATTTGATACGTTTTACGGCTTTTGTTCCGGACACTGGGGAAATTATTGGAATCCGATGCTTGAATACAATGGAGAAATTCTAACAGGAGATGGTTTTATAATAGATGATCTTACAAATAAAGCCCTCACATACATCGAACATAACAAAAACAACCCTTTTTTTATTTTCCTTCCATATAATACCCCACATAGTCCGATGCAGGTACCGGATAAATGGTGGAATAGAGTTAAGGATCGTCCGATTTACCAGCAACTGGAAAACGAAGATATAGCATTTACTCGGGCAGCATTGGCTCTTACTGAAAATATAGATTGGAATGTCGGACGGATTATGAAATCAATTCATGAACTGGGTATCGACAATAATACGATTATTGTATATCTATCGGATAACGGCCCTAATAGTAACCGGTGGAACGGTGGAATGAAAGGCCGTAAAGGATCAACGGATGAAGGCGGAGTAAGATCTCCCCTTTTTATCAGATACCCCGGTAAAATAAAAAATGCCGTCGGGATCAATCAATTAACGGGTGTAATTGACCTTATGCCTACTTTATTAGCTTTAGCTGATATTGATCAACCAACCGCAACGAATATGGATGGTATAAATTTAACATCCATTATCTCACATCCGGATTCTTTAATAGAAAGAACATTAGTTAGCCATTGGAATAATAAAATAAGTATACGTATTCAGGATTATTTACTTGATTCGGAAGATAAATTATTCAATATAATGACAGACCGGACCCAACTAAAAGACTTGTCTAATTATAAAGTTGAAACCGTCTCTAAATTAAAAGAATTAAAAGAGATATTTAAAACAAATATACTCAGCACGATACCTTTAAAAGATACAAGACCTTTCATAATAGGTCATCCACGTGAACGATTCTCCAAATTACCGGCTCGCGACGGAACTCCATACGGTAATATCCAGCGTTCGAATAAATATCCTAACAGTTCTTACTTTATGAATTGGAAAGCTACCGGTGACAGTATTTGCTGGAATGTAAAGATTGAACAATCCGGTACATTCGAGGCTATAGTATATTATACCTGTCCGCCCGAAGATATAGGTTCCGAAATTCAGTTATCTGTAGGTGATAATAAATTAATATCTAGATTAACAACACCCAATGACACTCCTATGCTCGGAGCCGAACTCGATAGAGTTCCCCGTGTCGAATCATACTCAAAAGGTTTTGCACCCTATTCATTAGGAAAAATAACTCTATGTAAAGGAGAGAACATCGTAAGTCTTAAAGCTAATCATATTCCGGGTGAAGAAGTAATGTATCTACAATTATTGGTTTTTAAACGCACGGATTAAGGCAAACTAAAAAAATATGGTTGAAGGAAAACCGATGAGGCTTCCTTCAACCATATAGTCTATCATCCAAACCTTCTTGCAGACTAAAAGCTGAAGAAAAAGAATTAACGTACGTAATTATTAAAGTGATTATGGTCAATTAAAAAAGTTATTATAATCACTTTTCAAAGTTTCGCTTTTCCTCTATTATATACTCGGGACGAGCTTTTATTTCATCAAACAAGATACCTATGTATTGGCCTAATACGCCTATCGTGATAAGTTGAACACCTCCAAAGAAAATAATAGTAAACATTATGGATGTCCAACCGGTTTCAGCCTTACTAAATCCATATATCTTTCCCAAAGTAAACCACGTAACCAAAACTATACCCACAATAACTGCCAGAAAACCGAGACCTAAGACAATTTGAAGAGGTTTTTTGGAGAAATAAAGAAGAGCATAAGAAGCGAATTTGAGCATTTTCTTTAGCGGATATTTAGTCTCTCCGGCAATACGGGCTTCCCGTTCATAATAGAATGGCACCTGTTTGAAACCCACCCAACTGATTAATCCCCGGATATATTTACCACGCTCTTTCAAACGGTCGAATTCATCCATTACCGTCCGGTCAATTAAACGAAAATCTCCGGTATCCAATGGAAACTTCACTTCACTCATTGAATTCATAAAACGATAAAAAAGCTTCGCGGATAAACGTTTAAAGAAACCTTCCCCTTCACGTGATTTACGAACACAATAGACAACGTTAGCATCTTCCTTTTTCTGTAATTCCAATATTTGAGGGATTAATTCAGGAGGATCCTGCATATCTGCGTCTATAATAATGGCTATATCCGCGTCACAGTTGTTGATGCCTGCGGTCACTGCCGGTTGATGGCCAAAGTTACGTGAGAAATGAATTACCTTTACCTGTGGATCATTCGCTGAAATTTCATCCAGGATCATTCGTGTTTTATCACGGCTTCCGTCATTAATATATATGATCTCTGCCGGATATGTCAGAGAAGATAATACTTGTTTGGTACGGCGGTAAGATTCATCCAGAACGGCTTCTTCGTTATAACAAGGCACAATAACAGCAAGTTTCTTCATACCTCTTGTTCTTTGAATGTGAAATATTTATTCATTAAAAAGTTAATCACAGTATAGAATGCCATAGCGATCAAGTGATTATAATAAGGATCAATTGATAAATGGGCATTTAGGTATAACAATAAACCTAACTGTAATAAATAACAAATGGCAAATACAATACCGAAACGTATCGCACTCCCCATCCAGCTATCTGTACTTTTAAAAGTCCATTGTTTATTCCAAATAAAACTATTTAATACACCGGCAATATATCCGGAAATGTTAGAAATAATATCCGGAAGACCAAAAAGCTTCAGCATGCTCCAGATCACAACCATTGTAATAAAGGTATTACTTACCCCGACAAGTCCGTATTTAATTGCTTGCTTTATGGCTGTTTTCACTGCGGAATTTTTTCTTTATAATGTCTGCTATTTCTTCGGCTGTAAGTTCTTTTACATTTGTTACTGTAAATATTCCCGAAAGAAAATTACCATATTGATTACATTCGATAATAACATTATCGATAACACCCTTAATGTCTTTACGTACCGGAATTAAAAACAGTAGTTCAACATATACATCACCAATCGTAAGGCGCTCAATTTCACAATCTTCTTTAGGAAGGTAATAAGCGAATTCACGTTCCATCACCTGACGTTGGAATTCCTGGAAAGGTTTATTTTCTGATGCAAGTATTAATACATAGAAACGGAGTTTCTCTCCTTTTCCTCCCAAACCTGTTGATATATATATCTGTTTTTCTTCAGACAGTTCTGATTCAAGGGAAATACGGCTTTCCATTAATGCCATATAAGCCCAGTTCGCCACATCCGGATCAGGATGCTGAACATATTCTTCTAAGGCCCGGTATGCTTTAATTTGATTGGAAACGGCTAATGCTGAAAGTATATATTTCTTTCGGTCAGGAGAAGTTTCTTCATTGCCCAGGCTTGCTTTATAATTATTGTATTCTTCATCGGTCATGGATGCTTTTGCTTTTCGCATCTCTTCGGAATATTTGAAATATTCCATTTGAACCTCTACCGGCACACGTTGTTCCAGTACATGAAAATGACCGTCTAGTTTACTGAAAGACTCCCGAAATCGCTCAAATACATCACCTTTCTCTTTCATAACCTGCCCTCCTTAAGCTTTTCTTTAAGAACAAAGGTAGTGATTAATGGTTAACAGTCAAAAGTTAATGATTATAAAAATGTAAAAAGGAGTCAGAGGAGTCAAGGAGTCAGAGGAGTTAAGAAGCCATGGGAGTATTGATCTCCGAACATAATTTTAAAGCGGGTTAGCCCATCCGGATGTGTTCTTAGGGAAAATGTGTATCCGTGTTTTTGCAGCACTTCACGTATAAAGATCAAGCCAATACCTTGTCCCATTGGCTTTGTTGAGAAAAAGGGGGTAAATAGTTTTGATTCGGTTTCTTTATCAATCCCCTTTCCTGTATCGGTGATCTCCAGAGAGACCGGCTCGTTTGTCGTCAGGATATATATGTCTCCATCCTGTCCAATCGACTCGGCTGAGTTCTTTATTATATTTACTAAAACCTGTTCAAATAAAATACTATCGATCGATACTACCGGAGATGCTTTAGTCAGGTCGAGGTTTATCTTTATATTCCTGTCACGACAAACGTTTTCCATGAAACGCTGACTTGATACGACTAATGAATTCAAATCATGTTGATGCAAATCCGGATCCGGAATACGTACTACATCGGCAAAGTTTGTTATAAAACGACTCATACTATAACAACGTTCGATAGCTACTTGCAATACTTCGGAGATATCTCCCGTCAGTTTTATATCTTGGAATGTTACTCTCAAGGTATCTAAAGTAGAAGTAATTCCTGCCGTCGTATTATTCACTTCATGGGCAATCATTCGGATTACCTTTTCATAAGCTTTCTTTTCTGCTTTGAAGACTTCTTCTGTCAATGATTCAACTAAATAGAATGAGTGATGAAATCCTCTGTCTATAAAAGAAGAATGAGTACATTTGTAAATATTGGCATCACTTAAACGGATCGTTTTTGATTCATAATCATTAATCAATAATAATTCCACAGCTAATGGAGAATCTAACTCTATAAGATGTTTTCCTATTAGATCATCAGACGACCCTAAATTCAACATCTTATATCCGGCAGGATTAATGGATCGTATCTGCTGATCAAGGTCAAGGATAATAACTCCCATAGGTGAGGCGTTGATTAACAAGTCTTGAAAGTAATTTTGTTCACGAAGATAAAGACGTTCATTCTTTAGCTGCTCCATCATTTTATTGAAAACATCTACAATACGATCGGCTTCCGGTTGTCCAACTTTACGGAGACGGGAACTGAAATCCTGTTCTTTCAGTAATTCCATACCGTCGCCAATGATTTGTAAAGGTTTGATAATACTGCGATAGAATATTATCAGATATATTGCAGTGAGCAGGACTAATACTTCTAACGCAATGAATAGATACAAAGACGAGTTATAGAAAACATGATAAGTTAGTATTGAAAGAATGATCAATAATAAAACAGTCAGTATCCAAAATAAACCTTTTAGCCTCATCCGGTTGAATTATTGCTTATCAATTTGAATGCCATACTTTTCCAAACGCCTGTACAATGCGGCACGGCTGATACCTAATGCCGAGGCTACATGGGTTAAATTGCCATTGTGTTTATCGAGTGCTTGCATAATGGATTGTTTTTCCAACTCATCCAAAGTTAATCCGTCTAAAGATACATTTCTTCTTTCAGACTGTGTATTTGTTGTTTGTTCTGTAAAATCGGAAAGATCGAGCTTTGTTTTACCGGCTACCAGCATCGTACGCTCCACTAAGTTCTTTAATTCACGTATGTTGCCGGGATAGGACAACTGTTGCAGATAAGTCAGGGCAGCAGAAGTGAAATCCACCTTCGGCAGACCATTAACCAGGGATTGGTTATCCGCAAAATACTTTACCAACAGGGGTATATCTTCTGATCTTTCACGTAAGGGGGGAAGATGGATCGTGATCAGATTAATCCGATAGAATAAATCTTCCCTGAAAGAACGTTCTGCCACCATCTGCCGTAGATCACGATTAGTGGCGCTTATTATACGGACATCTACTTTCTTTGGATGACTATCGCCCAACACTTCAAATGTCTGGTCTTGTAAGACACGCAGCAACTTTACCTGGCTGGATAATTCAAGGTCTCCTATTTCATCCAGAAAGATCGTTCCTTTGTTTGCCATTTCAAACCGTCCGGTACGATCGATATATGCATCTGTAAAGGCTCCCTTTTTATGACCGAACATTTCGCTTTCAAAGAGGCTTTGGGATAATCCTCCCAGATTGACTTTCACAAAGGGTTCTTTATTGCGGGGGCTATTATCGTGTATAGCTTCCGCTATCAATTCCTTACCGGTCCCACTCTCGCCGGTAATTAACACAGAGGCATTTGTCGGAGCGATACGCGTAACTGTCCCCAAGATATTCATTAACGCATCACTTTTGCCGATGATCTTTGTAAATAGAGATCTGTTACCGGCATCATTGCGGTTGAACGGCGTATGTGTTTCTTTCTTTTGTTCACTTAACTCCAATGCAGTACGTATGGAGTTTAATAACATCAGGTTGTTCCAGGGTTTGGTTACGAAATCGAAGGCACCTACCTGCATTCCTTGTACTGCCAGTGCAATCGATCCCCATGCTGTTATGAGTATAACCGGTACATCCGGCTGGAATATCTTAACTTGTTTCAATAATTGAATACCTTCTTCTCCGGTTGTAGTTAAGGTAAAATTCATATCCATCAGGATAAGCTGCGGCGTGATATTGCGTACAATTTCCAAAGCTTCTTTGGGCCCGGGGACAGCTTCGGCCAGATACCCTGCGTGTTTTAAAAGAAAGGTAAGCGAAGACCGGATTGCGGCATCATCATCTACTATTAATATCATAATTTTTTATTTTACATTCAAAAATAACTAAAAATGGCGAAAGGATGTGCTGTTCATCTCTTTATAATTTCTTCAAAGTCTGCGTCGAGGGTACTGTCTTTGATAAAGTCATAAAGTGTGACACTACGGATCCGGTAGAAATAATCCCAATATTTATAGAGTTCATCAATATGTTTAAGTTTGGCTTCATCTTTCGATTTCTGGGCATCATTCAGGTCAAGGATATTTATCTTTCCGATCAGGAATGTTTCGATGGAAGTTTTGTATCTCTTTTCTGCAATCAGGTCGGCTTGTCCAGCTATCTCTAATTGTCCGGCCTGGTTATTGAAGTTTTGAACCAATAGAAAGATATCCTGGTTGAAGGCCATTTCTTCTTGTTTTGTTTTGGCTATAACCACTTCGCGGTTTGACTGGGCCATTTTTACTTTACCTTTCCG
>DAMCDT010000218.1:0-6959 GCA_032058265.1 Tannerellaceae bacterium | reverse complement strand
ATATTTGCTTAAAAGCCCCGGAAGACCGGCCAGGGAGAACTTCGCTTTCTTGATCCGATTGATGTCAGGGTCGATGGAGTAATTGTAGGAAGTTCTCAGATCCGCTTTCTCAAGCATGGTATGATCAAATAAGGCCCCCGACAGATCACAGTTATTGAATACCACGCCCGACAGGTCACATTCAGCGAAATCGACTTCTTTCAACTGTGTATCCTTAAAGATCGTCTTTTTCATCTTCCTCTTATAAAATGAGGAGTTATTAAGGATACAGTTATCGAAAGTGTAGGAGAGGCCGAACTCGTCGCACGTGTCGAACAGCATACCCAGCATCTTGCAATTTCTGAACCGCACATCCTGTATTAGTGTGTTGTTCAGCTTTACAAGGCTCAGGTTACAACTGTCGAACTCACAATCGTTAAACCTGAATGCAGAAAAATCGTTATTGGAGAAATCGCAGTTGCTGAATATACAGTTTTCGTACTCTCCACGGGGTAAAGGCTTTTGGGTGAAATCTATTTTATCAAAAGACTCATCTTGTATATATGTTTGCGACATCCTGACCCAGTTATTTGTTTTATGAATGGGCCAAAAGTAAAGATTTTCAGGCAAAGCAACTCAGGGTTCAGGTATTATTTTTTGATCTCCACTTTATTTACAGTTTCCAGAGGCTTATCTTCCTGTATCTCGATTATCTTGGTGGCTACAGCGAACTCGTCGGGGAATATCTTACCACCCATTTCATTGGCCCACGCTTCGGTGAATTCAGCTCCAATATATATAATGATGGCAGAATAGTAAATCCATGTGATGAGGATAGCCATAAATGCCGCTGCACCGTACACGGTACCCACATTTGCAATGCTCAGATACAGTGAGATACCCCATTGACCGATCAGGAAGAGTAGAGTGGTTACCAATGCTCCCACGATCACATCTTTGCTTTTGATTTTAGCGTCCGGAAGCATTTTGTACATTAATACGAATATAAAAGAGGTAATACCTATATTAATCAACATACCGATGACCTTCACCAACGACTCCGCCACGTCGGGGTAATTAGACATGAACCTGTCGCTTAGGTTGGCAATGACATTGGTAAGGGTAAAGGTGATCAGCAGGATGAAAGCAAGCACCAGAATGATAGAGAAAGAAAGAAGGCGGTTCTTGATGTATTTCAGCCAACCCTTCTTGGGTATGGCTTTGATTCCCCAGATGGTATTTAAAGAACCTTGTATCTCCGCGAATATGGCGGTCGCACCAAAAATAGTAACCCCAAGGGAAACAATGGTAGCCCAGGTGGATGAATCTACCTGGTTGGCATTATCTAAAATGGCTCTGAGTTGCACGACCACTTCTTCTCCTAATATAGGTTGTAATTGTGTATATAATTGATTCCCTAAATCTGCGTGGAAAAAGGTGCCGATGGTAACAAGAAGTGATAGGAAAGGTACAATTGAAAATAGGGTCGCATACGCCAGCGATGCGCTTAAACGGGTAACATTATCATCAGTAAACCCCTTGATTGTATCTTTTAAAATCTTTATTAATACTGATAAACTGAATTTTTTCTTCGTTGTTGATTGGTCTTCCATTTATAAATATTTTCTTATAAAAACAGAAATTGTTTTTCTATTGTTCAGACAGATAGAAATTAACATAATGTTTTTTTCAAATGACGACAATCATTTTTGTAAACGATTGTGATAACTTTTCAGAAACATTATGGTGTTTTGAGTAAGACAGTTCAATGTATTTTAAAAAAATGAGTCTGCTTATATTTTATTCAAAGAGTTGATTGCCTTTTATATGGGTTCAATATATTCCGCTTCAAGGAGTCTTAATTCGGGATTATCGGAATCAGATATCCATTCTTGATCCATTATAACCTGTAATTTTATCCAGAGCAAAACTTATTATTGAGTTCCACTGTTTTCAAACGTGCATTTAAGTAGTTGAATTATGGATAATACAGAAAAAAGAATCAGAGAAACGATAAACAGTATGCCAGGCAAAGACCTTTACAGCATAGGCGATGCTCAGGTTGCCAGCGAGGAAGCCAAAGAAAATGCCAATCGTTTACAAGATGAAGCCGAGTATGGCGAAAAGATAGAAGAGGATGACAATTAAATCATTCCTTAAACCTCATGACCCATTCCTGTTCTGTATGTGGAAGTGTGGTGAAATCCATTACGTACGTTTCATCCGGCATGTACCAGACCTGACTTTCGTAATACTCCTGAATGACAGGGTCGGTGAAGGTGTGTCCTCTGCGGGCAAAAGGCAGGTTGCGTAATATCTTTTTCGAAACGGGGTCGAGTTCTTCAATGAGTTTTTTCCACTCATACTCGTGATAATTGTTGAATACTTCCTTGTTAGTGGCGGATATGGGATAAAGTAAGCGGTCCCTCTTATAATTGAAATATAAGAGATTCAGTCCCCATCCGGGTATTTTTAACATGAATTCTCCGTTTGGCCTGAAGTTATCTTTTTTGAATTGAGCATAACCATCTCTGATATAGAAAAGGATTCCGCCCGCCTCTTCATCGTTAGGTATTTCACTTTCGGCATCTTTATCTGCCCATGAATTTATCATTCTCCCTTCGCCGATGATCTTCCATTCGTCTTTAGAGTCATAAAAAGTTTTGTATACCTCGAACACTTCGTCGGCTATATGTATGTTTAGCGTGAAGTCGTCTATCTGGCCGTTTGCCCATCGCATAGCCGCCGAAAGGATATATGCATATTCATAGAATAATCCCTGGTAAGAAGCTAAGTCGCAGACAAATGTATGTTCTACGATATTAAGTCCCTCATTGAAGTCCGCATCAAAATGATAAACGTACCGGAACGGGTATTCAAACTCGTCTTCAATCATCTTTATTTCGCTTTGCGTTAATTCCTTTAATTTACCGTTTTCAAGATATAGATCGTTTTCATTTTCAGGCAAGTGCATCAACGAAATGTTATACTTCAGTATTTCCCCATTCATCTTCACCGTAAAATCATACATATATGGATTACCCTTTTTGGTGGGAGCACTGTTTGTCCCTTCTCCCCATGGAGGATATGCCTCATATCCTACCAGTAACTTTCTGGCTTCTCCGGGATTGAAGAATTCGTAATAAACCGAAACCTGTAGTTGGGGCTCACCTTCATTATTCAGTATCTTCTTCATGGAAAGTATCTCTTTCTTAACCGATATATCCGTTTCCGTCAATGGTATCAGGAAGTTTCCCGACGTATAGTAATACGTCCCGTCATTGGTATATAGCTTTGATGACAGTAAAACTAATATTAAAAGTAGTAATAGCCGTTTCATCCTATGGTCATTTTATTTAAGGTATAAGCGAGTGTTTGTATGCAAATATACATATTTCAATTGCACTAGGTTTGTAATACACATTAAAGTCCAAAGGGTTTGTCCCGATTATAATTAATAATTAAATTTGAAAATAAATATACTTATAAAAAACTTACTTAGCAATGGGAACGGTACATACAAATTACATAATCATTCAACCCGCAACAAAAGAAGATCTTTCGGATATATTAAAACTTCAGAAAAAGGCATTTATTACCGAAGCCGAAGCACATGGAAATTATGATATTGAACCATTGAAGCAAACGTATGAATCGATCTTGTCCGATTTCAAGAATCATTCTTTCCTGAAAGCGACAGATAATTCCAATATTATCGGCTCTGTCAAATACCGCAGGACAGGCGACATGGTATGGGTTGGAAAGCTCATTGTCGATCAGGCATACCGTGGCAAAGGTCTGGGCAGACGATTACTCACCGAAGTAGAGAAAGTTAATCCTGATATAACCAAATTCCAATTGTTCAACGCTGCATCAAGCACATGGAACATCCGTTTGTATGAATCCCTCGGTTATAAAGTTTACGGAAAACACAACGACGAAGGGCAATCGGATTTGGTAATGGTTGAAATGATAAAAACAGTTATATGATCGTAAAGTCAATACTAATATGGATTTGCATTATTCCTCTTGCTATATTGAATGCAGGATTGCGTCAGAAAATATTTACGCCTCTGTTAGGCCATGGATGTTCACTTCCTCTGAGTGGTTTAACACTTGCCTTACTGATTTTCATAGTTACATTAATTCTCATACCCAGGCTGGGATCGGGGACTTCCATGACATATTGGAAGATCGGATTATTTTGGGTTTTACTTACTGTTTTGTTTGAAACAGGATTAGGTTTTCTTATGGGAAATCCATTATCCGAAATTCTCAACACCTACGATATATCTTCGGGAAACTTATGGTTACTGGTAGTGATTTTCATCGGATTTATTCCCCGCATAGTAGCAGGAATGAAACATTTAATAAAATGAGACCAATACAATATTAGTGAATTTATAATACCGAATTTGGCCTTTATTAATCTTCCGGTAAATGCACGACTAGATGATTGTTGGTAAAGTATTCACCAAACATCCATAGAACTATAACCGTTTAAAGTATTTATTGGAAAATAACATACCTTTGCAGTCGTTGAATAAAATGGACTGAATCTCTATTGAATGACTTCGAAATTACATCCTATTATGTTTGTCGGAACGGGGAGTGACGTAGGCAAAAGTGTTATTAATGCAGCTTTTTGCCGTATCTTCCTGCAGGATGGTTATACACCCGCGCCGTACAAAGCACAGAATATGGCGCTTAACTCGTATGTGACGGCTGACGGTCTGGAAATCGGACGGGCACAAGCGGTACAGGCGGAGGCCGCGGGAATTCCCTGCCTTGCGGAAATGAACCCAATACTGCTGAAACCATCATCGGATAAGACTTCTCAAGTGATTCTCAACGGCAAACCCATCGGTAATAGGGATGCATACGATTATTTCCGGAAAGAAGGACGTGGAGAACTCCGCCGGGAAGTACACGCAGCTTTCGACCGTCTGGAAAAGCAATTTAACCCTATCGTAATGGAGGGAGCAGGCAGTATATCCGAAATCAACCTCAGGGAGACTGACCTTGTCAATATGCCTATGGCGGTCTACGCCGGAGCAGATGTCTTTTTAGTAGCTGATATAGATCGGGGAGGTGTGTTTGCCAGCGTATATGGCTCAGTTCTGTTACTAAATGAAGAGGAGCATCGTCATATCAAAGGAATTATCATTAATAAATTCAGGGGTGATATCCGTTTGTTTGAAAGCGGGATACAGATGATAGAGGAACTCTGCGGCGTTCCGGTAGTCGGAGTTATCCCTTATTACAAAGATATCTATATTGAAGAGGAAGACTCCGTTATGCTTGAAACCAAACAGCGTCAGGCGATACAGAATAAGATAAATATAGCCGTAATCCTGCTGAGGCACATGTCGAATTTCACAGACTTCAACGTTCTGGAACAAGACCCTCGCGTGCATCTTTTCTATACCAATAACACGGAAGAGATACAGAAAGCCGATATCATATTACTCCCCGGAAGTAAAAGCACACTTTCCGACCTGTACGAATTAAGGAAGAACGGCGTTGCGCAGTCGATCATACGTGCCCACCGCGACGGAGCGACCGTAATGGGTATATGCGGGGGATACCAGTTAATGGGGCAGGAGATTTGCGACCCCGGCCATCTCGAAGGAGATATAGAACGACTTCCGGGACTGGGTTTGTTGCCGGTCATCACACAAATACAGGGAGAGAAAGTCACGCGGCAGGTGAAGTTCCGTTTCGGAGATTGCCCGTCCGTTTGTGAAGGATATGAAATTCACATGGGAATAACCACTCTCTCAGAATCAGCTGGCCCATCACCCCTTGCATGGATCGACAACGAAAACAAACCGGACGGCTACCTGAAAGACCGCACCTGCATGGGAACCTATATCCACGGCATCCTCGACAATCCGGCGTTTATTGATTTCCTGCTCGAACCTTTCGCCGGAAAGCTGGAAGGAAAAACATTCGACTACAAAGAATTTAAGGAAGAACAATATAACAAACTGGCCGACCACGTGCGCAAACATGTAAATATAAATCTTATATACAGCATATTAAAAGAAAAATAACCTTTCGGATCAATTACGGATGATGCACACTTCTTACGCAATCAATTCAGGCTCCCTTATTATCCTCCCGTTACTGCTGGGATGGTTAGCTGATAAGATATTCGGTGATCCTCCCTCATTACCGCATCCGGTAGTAGGTTTCGGCAAGGTCATAACATGGGGAGAGCATTTCCTGAACAAAGGGAAGCGGAGAGTTTTAAAAGGAGGGCTTTTGACCTTCACACTAGTCCTTTCGACGTTTGCATTATTCTTTGTGGGGTTATACTTTCTATATAATATCTCCGTCTGGTTACATCTGGTGATGTGCGGAATCCTTATTTTCTATTGCCTGGCAGGTACAACCCTTATCCGTGAAGTCTGTGAAGTTTTTAAAGCGGCAGATCGTTCCCTCGAAGAAGGGCGCCGGCAGGTAAGCCGTATCGTAGGTCGCGATACTTCGGAACTGTCCGCGCAACAAATACGCACTGCCGCCCTCGAAACCCTTGCCGAGAACCTGAGCGACGGCGTAATCGCACCGTTATTCTGGTACCTTTTCTTAGGAGTTCCGGGAATGCTGGCATACAAAATGATCAATACCCTCGATTCGATGATCGGCTATAAAAGCGAACGCTACCTGCAATTCGGACGCATAGCCGCCCGGCTGGATGATATCGCCAACTACCTTCCCGCCCGGTTAACCGCTCTATTGATGGTATTTGTCAGTGGAAGATGGTCTTTAATAAAATTCGTCCGCAAATACGGTAATCAGCACGCAAGCCCCAACTCAGGATACCCCGAAGCCGCCTTGGCGGGAATCCTGAATGCCCGTTTCGGCGGCCCCAATACCTATTTCGGTAAAGTAGTCGATAAACCTTACATCGGAGACCATGAAAAAACCTTCACCTCCGCCGATATGCAAAAAGCCATCCGCATTAACCGTTATGC
>DAMCDT010000217.1:0-6963 GCA_032058265.1 Tannerellaceae bacterium | reverse complement strand
TATTGAAGCATTCTGAATTAGTTGACAGTTGACAAGTGATAGTTGACAATTCAATATCAATAATTGTCAACAGTCAACTGTCACTTGTCAACTCAAAAAGTTTTTTATGAAAAAAGTTTACATAATATTCATTGTTGGCTTGTTTATGTGTGTTGGTTTTAATGGTACGGCACAACAGTTACAGGATCAATATACTATTTTTGATGCTTTGCAAGGCTCCGAAGTAGGGAAGGGAAGGGTTATTATTGATCAACCTATGTCTATTCGTAGGATGGTAGGTATTAGCCGCTCCGGTTTGAATGTCGAGACAACCAATGGACGGTCTTTTTTAAAGCTTCAGGGATTTCGTGTACAGGTATTCTCAAGTAATAACCAGCGCACATCTAAGGATGAAGCATTTAAAAAAGAGCAGGAAATCAAAGCTGTCTTTCCTAATCTCAATACGTATGTAACGTATGTAGCGCCTTTCTGGAGATTACGCGTCGGGGATTACAGTACACATGAAGAGGCTTATCATACGCAACGGCAGTTAATGCAGGCATTTCCCACCTATGGGAAAGAAATGTATATCGTACGTGAAGATGTAAAGATTCCTTTAGATTATACTTATTAAGCAGGTTTACCGTTTCAAACATGAAAGATATTGAAGTAAATGAAGAGACATTGCAGGCGCGTAAGGGACTTGCAGAAAACTATAAGAATATTATCAGCCTCTTAGGCGAAAACCCTGAACGGGAAGGATTACTTAAAACGCCCGAACGTGTAGCTAAAGCCATGCAATTTTTGACCAATGGCTACAATGAAGATCCTGCCAAAGTATTAGCTTCCGCCAAGTTCCTTGAAGAGGGATACAAACAGATGGTTATCGTAAAGGATATCGATTTCTTTTCCCTTTGTGAGCATCACATGCTTCCTTTCTTTGGGAAAGCGCATGTTGCTTATATTCCAAATAAATATATCACTGGACTTAGTAAAATACCCCGTATCGTCGATATATTCGCCCGGCGCTTACAGATACAGGAACGGATGACTTTACAGATAAAAGAATGTATTCAAAGCACATTAAATCCACTGGGAGTAATGGTGGTTATCGAAGCCCAGCACATGTGTATACAAATGCGTGGTGTGGAAAAACAAAATTCTTTAACCACTACTTCCGACTTTACAGGTTTTTTCCAGCAAGCTAAAACCCGCGAAGAATTTATGAACCTTATCAAAAACCGTTGATCCTTTCTGTTTGATAAGATATACACGTGCAATCACGCACGAGCCATGTGCGGGAGCGCACATACGCAATAAGGCTGCCCGCGATAGGCAGCCTTATTGCGTATTCATAAAAAGTTAAACATTTAGTGTTGGCTTAAATATTCTGAAACTCCTTCATTAGTTCCTTGCATTGCCTGTTTGCCTTTCGACCAGTTAGCGGGACATACTTCTCCGTTCTCTTCAAAGTGTTGTAACGCATCAACCATACGGATAGCTTCATCCACATTTCTTCCTAAGGGAAGGTCGTTGATCACATAATGTCGTATAAGCCCTTCCTTATCAATAAGGAACAATCCTCTATATGCTACGGGCGATCCGTTACTGATTAACTCACCTTCATCATCCCAGTCGTAATCTGATGCTAGAACACCAAAATTGTGGGATATACTTTTAGAAAAATCGGATACGATTGGGTAGTTGACTCCTTTAATTCCTCCTTTATTTTTGTCTTGTTGCAACCAGGCAAAATGCGAATATTCCGAATCAACCGAACATCCTACTACTGCAACGTTCCTTTTCTCAAACTCATTCAGTTTTTCCTGAAAAGCATGTAATTCAGTCGGGCAGACAAATGTGAAATCCATCGGGTAGAAGAAGAATATCACATATTTCTTACCAATGTACTGTTCTAAACTAAAATCTGAAACTATTTCATTACCTTTTATGACTGCCGGAGCCCTAAATTCCGGAGCTTTTTTACCTATTAATGCTTTCATCTTTATTAAGTATTAAAGTTTTAACTCTAACACAAAATAAGAATCAAATGTTGAGTAAAATTAGATAATTAATTCTTAAAAAGTTATCATAATGCTTTTTCCAAAACACGGTGATAACTTTATAAAATCATGATGGTAACTTTTTACAAACATTGTAATCTTTTGAGTAAGACATTTCAATCTTTTTTTGTGGATAATATTATCCACAAAATTAATATGCAGACGAAATAATCATATCCATTACTTTAGAGGTCCGGGCTCCCGAAATACCCGTTGAAGGGCATGTACCTTCGCCTCTTAGCTCATTCACGATAGTTTGTATTAGCGGTTGTTGAATATGTTCCGGCGATTCACTCACAAAATCTTCTATATGGTTTATCGACCGTAAACGGATAGGCTCGAAGGCAAAGGTATTGAAGTTGAGTTCGCCTTTTGTTCCTACAATCCTAATAGTATCTGTGATCGATTTTTCCGATGTAACAAAGCACCATTGCCCGGTGCCTGTAATCCCTGAAGTAAACTGCATAATTGCAGATATGGTATCTTTTACTTCGTATAAATATCCCAGATTCCTGGTATATCCTTTTGCTTCCTCAATTTCACCCAAAAGAAAATCAAGGATATCCAAGGTATGAGGAGCCATATCATAAAAATATCCTTCTCCAGCAATATCCTTTTTTACCCGCCATGTCTGTTCTTCTTTGATAAAATCCGATTTCAACGGAGGTCTCAGGTAAGTAACATTTACAGTCAAAATATTTCCGATAGCCCCTTCTTCCAACAATTCTTTTACTTTTCTGAAATAAGGTAAAGCCCGCCTGTAATAGGCTACGAAAAGCTTTTGCCCGCTTTCTTCGGAGGCCTTTATAATAGCAAGGCATTCTTTATAACTCATCGCCATAGGTTTTTCCACATAGACAGGCTTTCCGGCATATAGAGCCTTTATCGCATATTGTTTGTGAGAGTCGGGTGGGGTAGCCACGTATATTGCATTTATCTCCGGGTCATTGATCAGATCAAGGGCGTTAGTATAATACTTCGGAACATGATGCCTCATGGCGAAGTCTTTTGCTTTTTCTTCATTTCTCCTCATAACGGCTATGAGTTTTGAATGATCTGTTTTATAAAAAGCAGGCCCGCTCTTTTTCTCGCAAACGTCGCCTGCGCCGATAATTCCCCAGTTAATTGTTTCCATATTTTACTTCAATAAAAAAGGTTATACCCTTTTAATTATCGTTACGAAGATATTAATAATTGACAATTGTTAATTACGTATTGGTTATTATTGAATAGTTTTGTCTGTAATCTAACGGAATACGGACAATGAAGCGACTTTTATTAATAATGATATTATGTAATTTTTCTTTCGGGATTATACTCGCACAAAGCTATGAAGACTTAGTCATGAGCAGTTATGATTACCTCGAAAAAGATGAATTAATAGCAGCGGAGGAGAGTTTAATGGCTGCCATGAGGCTAGAACCTGGAAATCCGAATAACTATGCCCTGCTTACAAATCTCGGAACCATTCAACGGCGCTTGGGGAAGATAGATGACGCGATAATCTCTTATACGGCTGCCTTAAGCCGTTACCCTAAGAATACGCTTATCCTAAGCAACCGGGCTTCTTTATATGCGGAAAAGGGAGAAGTTGAAAAAGCGGTTGCCGACTATACTTTGTTATTAATGGAAGATCCGATTGATGAAGATGCCCTGTATAGCCGTGGAATACTTTACCTTCAGCAAAGGGATTTTATTCGTGCTGAGGAAGATTTCGACAAAATGTTAGTAGTAAACGAAAAAACAGTCTATGGGCGTTTGGGGCATGCAATATTGGAGAAAATGCGGGGGAACTATGATGAAAGCGAGCGTATTTATAATTATCTGATCGATAAACTTCCAAAAGATTGGTTTCTGTATGAGAGCCGTGCCGACCTCTATTTTATGATGGGTAAAAATGCCCGGGCAATGGCTGATATCAACAAGGTATTTTATGAGACTGAGCCGAAAGCATCCATGTATGTATTACGGGGAAAAGTGAAATTAGCGCAATATGAACGGGAGTCTGCTATTAAAGATTTTGAGAAAGCGCGCGAAATGGGATATGATAATGAAGTTATAGATGAATTGATCCGGATTGCTAAATAATGGATAGATAATAGACTCATATTTATAGAGATATTAGAAAAATAATTATCTTGCAATTTCTAAAAAAGAATCCATTATGAGTAATATGAACAGACGTAAATTTATTAAAACGGGAGTTGCCGGAATGGCAGGACTCTCTGTTGCCGGATCGGGACTGGTTAACCTTGGATGTTCTTCTGCAAATACAGGGATCGATAAAGTAAAACTTGGAGATTCCGGATTAATGGTTTCACGCATTGCTATGGGAACCGGTACTATCGGAGGTAATAAAGAGTCGAACCAAACTAGATTGGGGATGGATTCATTTATTAAGATGGCTCGCCATGCATACGACAGGGGAATCCGGTTTTTCGATATGGCAGACTCGTATGGTTCACAACCTTTTGTAGGAGAGGCGATCAAAGGGCTACCCCGTGAAAACATTACGTTACTCACCAAAATATGGACACATCCTGATGACTCCGACCGTTTGGAATCAGTTGATACTTTGTTGGATCGTATAAGGAAGGAACTTAATACGGATTATGTAGATATCCTTTTTATGCATTGTATGATGCAAGGCGGGTGGACTCAAAACCGTAAACATTACATGGATGGACTTTCAAAAGCAAAACAGGACGGGATTATAAAAGCCGTCGGTGTGTCTTGCCACAATATTGATGCCCTGGCTGAAGCTGCCGAACATCCTTGGGTAGATGCCATCATGGCTCGTATTAATCCTTTTGGCACGAATATGGACGGTACCCCCGAAGAAGTAAAAGCAATACTTGAAAAAGCAAAAATGAATGGTAAAGGCTTAATCGGAATGAAAATATTCGGTGAAGGCAAACATATTACAGATGAAGAACGAGAACAATCAATTAAGTTTGCGTTGACAGAAAGCAAGATTCACTGTATGACGCTCGGGCTTGAATCGGTAGTGCAGGTGGATGATGCTATTGAAAGAGTGATGAGGCTTTTTAAAAGTTAACCGCAGAGAAATAAACCTTTTGTCGTTGTTATCGTTTTAATAAGTAGATTTGCAAATTATTAAAAATCATCTTATGAACATTTCAATAGCTATTGATCAGGAGACATGTATTAAGTGCGGTAAATGTGTACGAATTTGTCCCGCTAATATATTTACACAAGAGTCTACCGCCGGTGAAGTAGGGCTTCAACATATCCAGACATGTATAAAATGTGGACATTGTGTAGGTGTTTGTCCTACTTTTTCTGTTCTTCATTCATTGTTTCCTGCTGAGAAAGTTCATCCGATAAACAGAGAAGTGTTGCCGACTCCGGAACAAACCATGCTGCTGATAAAGTCGCGCCGTTCAAACCGTGCCTTTTCAAAAAAGCCTATTCCCGAAGATATGTTGGAGCAAATACTGGAGGCTGCCCATCGTGCGCCTACTGCAAGCAATATGCAACAGGTTGATTTTACATTAGTAACTGATCAGCAAACGGTACAGAAGGTAATCGATCTCACTCTTTCTATCTTTTTAGAACTGGCCAAGAGGCTGGAGAATCCTATATTAAAGCCCTTTTTAAAAAAGCTTATCCCTGATGCATACAAAGCCTTGAAATATGTTCAGATGATGAAGGATGAACGTGAAAAAGGAAACGATCCTATCTTGCGGAAAGCCACCACGCTACTATTGATCCATACACCTAAAGATAGCCGTTTTGGTTTTGCAGATGCCAATCTTGCTTACCAGAATGCTTCCCTTATGGCTGAAAGCCTCGGAGTCAGCCAGTTCTATACCGGTTTCCTTTGCACCGCTCTAAAGCAGGACAAGAAAGGACGCATACCCGAACTACTAGGAATTAAAGGTACGGTACATGCCGGTATGGGATTAGGTATGCCAAGCTTCAAGTTCGAGAATTATGTTGATAAGAAAGATATCCGTGTAAATAGAATATAGAATTGCTGCCGGTAGCTTTTTTTGCTGACTAAACTAATTAATCTTCAGGATTGTTAGACTTACAATTAAAGATTTAATAATAATTTGGATTATGGAAGTAAAAGGTAAGCTAACGATTAACTGCAACAGATGTGGTAAGGACTATGATTACTCTGAAGGAAACATGAATTTTACTTTGTCGGAAAAAAGAGGTGAAGACGAAGTATATGTATGGGGAAAAAGCTTCAATTATGTTAAATGTGGAAATCCCATCAGCATGAAATATGAAGTAACTTTTTCTTCTGATGGTGAAGTTAAAGATAAAAAGCTGGATATTAATGGCGCAAAAGTAGCGGAAGATTCTTTGGAATTTACGCGCTAATCAAGTTCATACAAATAAGTCCTCGCGTTATAATAAGTATTTCATTAAACGGAATTGCTTAAATATAACGTGAGGATTTTTTGTTTATACGTATGAGGTAATATGGTAAGGATAACTCATTACCCAACCATAAAAAAAATTAAAGTACCATATAATACTGCCAAATACCCAACATTTCATGCAGTGATTTGTTTTCAATAACCTTTTATCCAGTAAGGATAAAGTGTTATTTGTTAAACTAATAAAGAAAAAGTTATGTTTTATCATGTAAAAGAAACGCAGTTTAATGTACGTGTCTCTAAACCCGATCCACGGTTTGCACGTCTGATGTTGGAACAGTTTGGTGGAGCTAACGGTGAGTTATCAGCCTCCATGCAGTATTTTGTACAGGCATTCTCTTGTAAGAATACATACCCTGAAATCTACGATATGCTAATGGATATAGCTGCAGAAGAGTTAGGCCATCTTGAAATGGTGGGCGCAACCGTTCAAATGCTTTTAACAGGCATCAACGGTGAATTGAAAGATATGGCAGAAAATGCCGAGTATAATGGTATAATGAATG
>DAMCDT010000216.1:0-7034 GCA_032058265.1 Tannerellaceae bacterium | reverse complement strand
AACAAACAATCAAAGAGTCAATCCATAATACATTGGGTTGGCTCTTTTTTTGTTTGGAGAATCTGATACAATAATGAAGTCTCAATTCCGTTAGATATAAATTGAAGAAACATTATTATGAATAGTATTTATGATTCCCGTCAGAGGTTAAAATATATCTTTATTTTTGTGGCTGTATTAATAGCGATTACTTCTGTTGTAATAACAAACTCGCTTATTAAGGACTTGGCTCAGGAGGAACGTCAGAAGATGGAGGTCTGGGCAGAAGCTAACCGTGTATTTGTAGAAAGCCAGGGTGAAAATACAGATGTAGATATAAACCTTATCCTAAAAATATTGGGAGGTAATACTACAATTCCGGTAATACTTTGTGACGAAAACGACAATGTACAGGAATACCGTAATTTTGAAATACCGGATAAGAATACCGATACTTTTTTCAGTAATAAGATCAAAGAGTCTAAAGCTAAGAATCAGGTAATCCCAATTGATTTAGGAGATGGAACTCTCCAAAATTTATATTATAGTGATTCCATAATATTAAAACGCTTATCTATTTTTCCTTATGCGCAGCTAACCATCGTTTTTGTCTTTATATTTATTGCTTTTCTTGCATTGGCGAGTACAAAGAAAGCGGAGCAAAATAAGGTTTGGGTAGGTTTGTCAAAAGAAACAGCTCATCAACTGGGAACACCGATTTCTTCTTTAATAGCATGGGTGGAATATTTGCGAACAAAAGATATTGATCCTTCTTTACTAACCGAGATGAGTAAAGATGTTAATCGGTTAGAAACGATCGCTGATCGCTTTTCTAAAATAGGATCTAATCCTGATCCGACTCCTGTAAATGTAAATAACTCCATTCAATCGGCATTGGGATATATGGAAACCCGTGTATCTTCTAAAGTGAAGTTATATGCTTATTTACCTGAAGAACCAGTCTTGGTTTCCATAAATGATTCCCTTTTTGCATGGGTAATAGAAAACCTTATCAAAAATGCTGTAGACGCTATGGGCGGCCAAGGAGAAATAACATTTCATGTAGAAATAAAAAAGAAACATGTTCAAATCGATATTTCAGATACAGGAAAAGGTATTCCTAAATCTAGGTTTAAAACGATCTTCAGTCCAGGTTATACAACAAAAGCCAGAGGCTGGGGATTAGGACTTTCTTTAGTGAAGCGGATTATAGAGTCGTATCATGGTGGCAAAATATTTGTCAAGGCATCCGAATTAGGAAAAGGCACTACTTTCCGTATTGAATTACGCAAATATAAAGGCTGAGTTTTATAATGAAAATAACAATAGAGATAGTTGTATATATATTTAGTTTTTTCGTACCTTTGCAAGGTTTTTACACTAAAATACTTTGGGGAAATTTGATACATATAAAATAGACTTAAAAAACCTATCTTCAGGAGTGCATCAATTTGAGTATTCGTTGGAGAACAAGTTTTTTATAGACATTGACGGAACGGAAGTCCAGAAGGGAAAAGTAAAGGTTTTCCTAACGCTCAAACGTTCCTCAATTATGTTTGATATGAACTTTCAGCTTAATGGTATTGTGTGGGTTCCCTGCGACAGATGTCTGGATGATATGGAACTCCCTATCGAAACTGAAAATCGTTTAGTCGTTAAGTTTGGCAAAGAGTATGCTGAAGAAAGTGAAGAAATTGTAGTTATACCAGAGGCCGAAGGAGCTATAAATTTAGCTTGGTTCTTGTATGAATTTATTGCATTGGCAGTGCCGATGAAACATATTCATCCTCCGGGAAAATGTAACAAATCGATGTCTTCTAAATTAAAAAAGCACACAGCTAAAAGTACAGACGATGACGATGAAGAATTAGATGGAAACGATATCGAAATAGAAGACGATATACCAGATACCACTGATTCTCGTTGGGATGCGCTGAAAGGATTAATTGATAATGATAATAATTAAATATAAAAAAGATGGCACATCCTAAAAGAAGACAAGGAAATTCAAGAACAGCCAAGAGACGTACTCATGATAAGGCTGTAGTACCAACAATGGCAATTTGCCCTAATTGTGGTGCATGGCACATTTATCATACTATATGTGGAGAATGTGGCTATTACAGAGGCAAGCTAGCTATTGAAAAAGAAGCTGCTGTATAAATTTGTCTTACAATATAAGTAAGGCATTAGAAAAGATAGCCCTAAATTTAATTTTAGGGCTTTTTTGCAACTAAGAGATAAATCTCTAATTTTTTATTTATGAACAAGATAAATGCAATAATAACAGGCATTGGAGGATATGTTCCCGAACAAGTGTTGACAAACGAAGACATTTCAAAAATGGTTGATACCACAGATGAATGGATTATGTCTCGGGTAGGAATCAAGGAACGTAGAGTTTTAGGTGAAGGCTTGGGCACATCGTTCATGGGAACGAAAGCCGTAGAGCAACTGTTTGAAAAGACTCAAACGAAACCTGAAGATATCGAAGCCGTTATTTGTGCAACAACTACCCCCGATTACACTTTCCCAACCGCGGCATCGATGGTGGCCTATAATACAGGCTGTATCAATGCCTTTGCTTTTGATGTACAAGCTGCTTGTGCAGGTTTTATACATGCATTGGAAGTAGGAGCAAATTTTATCCGTTCCGGACGATACAAAAAGATTGTGATTGTATCCGGAGATAAAATGACTTCCATAACTGACTACACCGATCGTACCACCTGCCCTTTGTTTGGCGACGGATGCGGCGCTGTTTTACTTGAACCTACTGAAGAAGATTTAGGCGTTATGGACGTTATCCTTCGTTCGGACGGTAGCGGTGCATCCCACTTAAATATGAAAGGGGGAGGTTCTGCCTATCCTGCTTCTTATGAAACTGTGGATAAACATTTACATTATGTTTATCAGGAAGGACAATACGTATTTAAACATGCAGTAACTTTTATGGCGGATGCGTCCGTTGAAATTGTAGAAAAGAATAATCTGACGAAAGATGATATTGATTGGGTTGTTCCTCATCAGGCAAACTTACGTATTATAGATGCTGTAGCCAGACGCATGGGTATCGAAGATAAAGTAATGATAAATATCCAAAAATACGGCAATACAAGTGCAGGTACTATTCCATTATGTTTATGGGAATATGAAGACCGGTTAAAGAAAGGAGATACTTTGATCCTGACAGCTTTTGGTGCCGGTTTTGCCTGGGGAGCGTTATATTTAAAATGGGCTTATGACGGAAAAAAAGCATAAATCCGGTTTTGTTAATATCGTCGGTAATCCGAATGTCGGCAAGTCTACACTGATGAATCGTTTAGTGGGAGAGCGTATTTCCATTATTACATCAAAAGCACAGACTACACGCCACCGCATTATGGGTATTGTTAATACCGACGATATGCAAATAGTCTATTCAGACACACCGGGGGTACTACAGCCGAATTATAAGCTGCAGGAATCCATGCTTAATTTCTCACAATCTGCTTTGGGAGACGCAGATGTTTTATTATATGTAACCGATGTTATTGAAACAATCGATAAACATGAGGATTTTCTTCATAAGGTGCAGGCTGTAGACTTTCCTGTTATGCTATTAATTAATAAAATTGACCAGACAAATCAGGAAACACTTGAAAAGCTTGTTGCGCAATGGAAAGAATTACTTCCTAGAGCAGAGATCATTCCTATTTCCGCACTATCCAATTTCAATATTGATTATGTAAAGCAACGGGTAGAATCATTAATGCCCGATTCTCCTCCTTATTTTGAAAAAGATGCATTAACAGATAAACCTGCCCGATTCTTTGTTACAGAGATTATTCGTGAGAAAATACTCTTATACTATCAGAAGGAAATCCCTTACGCTGTAGAAGTAGTCGTTGAACAGTTCAAGGAAGAGGCAAAACTTATACATATTAAAGCACTTATTATTGTTGAACGTGATTCCCAAAAAGGGATAATCATCGGGCCGAAAGGCCAGGCTTTGAAAAAAGTCGGTACAATGGCCCGTAAGGATATAGAACGTTTTTTTGGAAAGAAAGTGTTTTTAGAAATTTTTGTCAAAGTAGAAAAAGACTGGCGTAACAGGGATAATATATTAAAGGCCTTTGGTTATCGTTTAGACTAAAAAACGATTAACGGTTAATCATTAATCGTTAATCATTAATCGTTAAAAATTATGGGAAATATTGTAGCTATAGTTGGTAGGCCTAATGTAGGTAAATCAACTTTGTTTAATCGTTTGACACAAACCCGCCAGGCTATTGTGAATGAAGAAGCCGGTACTACCCGCGACCGCCAATACGGTAAAGTAGAATGGACAGACAAAGAATTCTCTTTGGTTGATACCGGTGG
Organism: Tannerellaceae bacterium; assembly: GCA_032058265.1. GTDB lineage: Bacteria > Bacteroidota > Bacteroidia > Bacteroidales > Tannerellaceae > DFXE01. The sequence goes on along the minus strand of DAMCDT010000216.1, from coordinate 2,693 downwards.
TTGGGTAGTTAATTCGGATGATGTTTTTGAAGAAGAAATAAATAAACAGGTTCAGATAGCAATTGAAGAAGCAGACGTCATTCTGTTTGTAGTTGATATTTTAAACGGAATGACTGACCTAGATAGTGAAGTAGCCAAGATACTGCGACGTTCCAAGAAGCCACTTGTTGTTGTGGCGAACAAAGCAGATAATTTCGAAATGCATCCTATGTCTGCTGAGTTCTATTCTTTAGGATTAGGTGACCCTTTTTGTATTTCAGCAGTTAATGGTTCGGGTACGGGTGATCTGTTAGATAAAATAATTGAATTACTTCCCAATGAAAAACCGGAGGATTGGGATGAAGAATTGCCACGTATTGCAGTCGTAGGTCGTCCGAATGCCGGAAAATCATCCTTGATCAATTCCTTTATCGGTGAAGAACGACATATTGTGACCGACATAGCCGGAACAACACGTGACTCGATATATACTAAATACGATAAGTTCGGATTGAATTTCTATCTGGTTGATACTGCCGGTATCCGAAAAAAAGGAAAAGTGAATGAAGATATGGAATATTATTCCGTTATCCGTTCTATCCGCTCGATTGAAAATTCGGATGTTTGTGTGCTTATGCTGGATGGCACCCGTGGGATTGAAAGCCAGGACTTGAATATCTTTTCATTGATACAGAAGAATAAAAAAGGGCTGGTTGTTTGTGTCAATAAATGGGATTTAGTTGAAGATAAAAGCCAAAAAGCAATCACTTATTATGCAAATACCATTCGTGACCGCTTAGCTCCTTTTAAAGATTTTCCTATTTTGTTTATTTCGGCGTCTACGAAACAGCGTATATTTAAAGTGCTTGAAACGGCTAAGGAAGTATATGAAAACCGGAAAAAACGTATTCCGACAGCTAAACTGAATGAGGTAATGCTGCCGATCATCGAGAATTATCCTCCACCTTCCTGGAAAGGAAAATATGTAAAGATTAAATATATTACGCAACTACCAGCCGGAGTTGTACCGTCATTTGTGTTTTTCTGTAATCTGCCGCAATGGATAAAGGAATCTTACCGGCGATTCCTTGAAAACAAGATAAGGGAAAACTGGGACTTCACCGGAACTCCGATCAATATATTTATCAGGGAAAAATAAGTAGTTACATAATAAAAAATAGCTCCCGTCTTAATTATTTTAGGACGGGAGCTATTTTTATTTGGTAATGTCCGGATTAATCCATGAGATTATCAGAAAGAATTTAATACTTTCTTAGCCGCATTGACCATATCTGCTGCATTATCAGGCGTAATACTTTCTGCTGTGAATTTAGCAACAGCGCTGTTCAATCGCTTTAATTTACCATTTTCTCCTTTTGAAGTAAATTCTTTCCGCAGGATGCGTATCTTTTCATTATCCTGAATACCCTCTATCAGTCTTTCAAAACGGATACTGCTTCTGTTTCCCGGATATACTAAAAAACAATCACCGCCGGCCCATGTATGGAAACGGGTATCACGCAACGGATCGACTGTCCAGCTATTATACGCCCAACGAAGATAGCCATCATAATCACCGGCTATTGAATGCCAGCCTAACCACGTCGCTTCAGCAGGAGGAGAAAATGTAAATGTATTCGGACGAGGCTCAGCACAACACGTATAAACAGAACTGATCAAACCTGCCTCCCTGCGGGCTTCGCGAACATCGGGAGGGAAAGCATGTCCGAATGCGATATTCAAATCAAATATTTCGTGCTGTATCTCTTCATGATAATATCCGGCTACGGAAATTTTATAGTCTGGATCAGCTTTCCTGATCACCTTGATTGTTTCTTTCATCGCGTCCAAAGGACGTTCGTCCATGGCAATAGTTGTTCTTTCAAACCATCCTTTTTGACGAAGATGATGCGAAAAATCTTTTAGGAATGATCCCCAGTATTCTTCGTAAGCAGCATCACCCGGTTTGGCTTCTAAGAACCGGACACGACTTGTTGCCTGATCGTAATAGTCAAAACTTAAAGCCCAAGGTATCATCGTGTAACAATAAATATATCCGTTGATTCCGACGTCGTTCAACATGAAATCAACCCATTTGTCAAAAACCGTATAATCATATTCCCAACTGCCATCAATCTTTTTAGTGCGTGATACCATGCTGTCAAAATGGTCGTAGGTTTGACCTGCCCAGGGCTTGTGCATAATGCTGCAGGTAATACCCTTTTGTCCGATATCCGCCAGCCGTTTCATAATAGGGCGCATGGCATCGAAATGCTCTTGACTCCATAACGGAACCTGGTAATAACGTGCCACAGAATATGGATTTTGCCAAAGATCGAGGTGATATGACCAATCCTTAGGTGCTGGTAACGTATGATTTAATACTTCTACTTCCAATTGCAAATCCATAGATGAAAAGTTCCTTCCGGATACGGTCAGTGTACCTTTATACTTTCCTGCTTTCACATCTGAGGGAACCCAGATATTTACCCAGATAGGCTGAGTAGTCCGGGCAGGAATGTCACGTAATTTGATATAATCAAGCACGTCAGCTACCAGTGAAGAGTCCCATTCTGTCGGGTCGGGACGATGTCCGCATCCAGTGGTGCCGTCTTTACTTAATTCATCTGTCATTACAAAGCGTACAAAATTTGTTGTTATTGCAGAAGATGGGATCACAGAAGAACCACTCTTTAGGTCACTAACTGAAATAG
>DAMCDT010000215.1:0-7047 GCA_032058265.1 Tannerellaceae bacterium | reverse complement strand
TATGTAATAACCGTCAGTGATTTGGACAAAGCAGAAGTTGAGTCGGTTGCGTTCAGTCATTCATCCATGAACGTCCTTCTTTCCGGTGAAAATACCAGCATTTCTTCCTTATCCATTTATAATAATAAAATACTGGAACAACTGGATATAACCAAATGCACAGGATTAAAACAACTATCACTTTCAAATTTAAATAAAATTGCTTACCTGAATTTAAATTCCAATACAAATCTTGAAACGCTATATATTACCGGTAATATCGATTCATTAGTTATCTCCGAACTTAACAATTTGAGGATCGCTCACATTGAAGTAAATGAATTGGATATACCAAGCATCCGAAACATTGAATTTGAAGAACTGCTTCTTCAAGTGAATAAAAATTCTATTGCCGACTTTTCAGGAACAAAAGCCCATAAGATAACATTTATGGGAGGAGCAGCAATAAAGGAACTAATTGTGAAATCAGCTCCCAATCTTGAGAACCTCTCTGTAAATAGCTATTCTACCACAACAGGTAAATATTCCATGAATAAATTATCTTTAGAAGATTTACCGGAATTATCTTCACTCACTCTTCAATTTAATTATTTAGATGAGTTAGCATTAGATAAGTTTGATAAATTGGAATATTTATATTTACATTACGATTCTTACCTGAAAAATATTAAGGTTCCGAATAGTCTTCACTATATTAGTATGTTCAGGTCATACGATCAAGATGTTAATACGTATGATTTAAAATCCATCGACCTGAAAGATTGCCGTGATTTGTTGTCTATCATATCCTACAATCAGCATAATCTCGAAGATATTGACATAACCGGCCTGGAAAGTTTAATGGGTGTAAGTATTCATCATGCTAACATTAAGGAAATAGATTTCTCAAACAATAAAAATATGAGTTCTTTGGCATTAAGGTACAGTAATGCGGAAAAGATCAATATCAATTCATTATCAAAATTGAAATTCGTGAATGTCAGAGGAAACAAATTGAAAGAATTTACATGCCCGGGATTAAAAAATACGTCTTTTATAGATATAAGGAATAATGAAATGTCAGAAGAAGCCATACTGGAACTCTTCGAAACACTTGAACCGTCATTACATCCGGATAACAATTTAAAACGGTCATTGTATTTCCAGAATAATCCGGGATATAAACATTCAGTTATAACCCAAATAAACGAGTCGCCCTATTGGGAAGCAAGAGACATAGACGACAATGTGAATTCATATTAATAAACGAACACGGAAATCTACTACAACAAATTATATTTGGAGCACATGAGTTTGCGGAATGATGTACGTTATTAAAATAAATACGTACATCATTTTTTCATTTTAGAATGAACTTCCGTTAAGTTTGTGGGATATCATGGGATTTTCGTTTTTTTGACTAAATTTGTAATTACATAAATTTATAAAAAATGGATGACAATAAGGTTACGGCAACACGTTTTCTGGAAGTAATAGAGAATAGTATTAAAAAATACTGGGACTTGCCCGCATTCTCTGATTATAAAGGCGAAACATACTATTATAAAGATGTTGCCCGGCGGATTGAAAAACTACATATAGTGTTTGAAAATGCCGGAATAAAAAAAGGAGATAAGGTTGCTCTTGTAGGCCGTAACTCTTCCAATTGGGCTGTATCCTTTTTTGGTACTATCGCCTATGGCGCAGTAGTCGTCCCAATCCTTCACGATTTTAAGCCGGACAATATCCATCATATAGTAAACCATTCGGAAGCCAAAGCGGTACTGGCGGGCGGAAGTAATTGGGAAAGCCTGAAAGCGGATATGATGCCAGACGTAAAACTTTTCATGCTGCTGGATGATTTCTCTATTATTAAATCTCAGGAAGAAAATGTTTATACTGTAAGGGAACAGATCAATGAGTATCTTGACAAAAAGTATCCACAAGGTTTTAGCCCGGATAATATCAAATATCATCTGGAAGAACCTGAAGAACTGGCTGTCCTTAATTATACTTCAGGTACGACAAGTTCGTCAAAGGGCGTTATGCTTCCCTATCGTAGTATGTGGAGCAACATAAAATATGCTAACGAGAATGTGCCTTTTGTACATGCCGGAGATAATATCGTATGTATGTTACCTATGGCGCACATGTATGGGCTGGCGTTTGAAATATTAAATTCATTCGGAAAAGGCTGCCATGTCCATTTCTTAACGCGCACCCCTAGTCCTAAAATAGTAGCCGACGCATTTTCTACACTAAAGCCATCGTTGATCCTTGCTGTGCCCCTTATTATCGAAAAGATCGTAAAAAGCAGGGTATTTCCTCAATTGGAAAAGCCAATGACTAAATTCCTTTTGAAAATTCCAATTATAAAAAAGAAGGTATTAAGTGTAGTAGCTGATAAACTGAATAAAGCCTTTGGAGAAAACTTTGGGGAAGTCGTAATAGGCGGAGCCGCATTAAACAAAGAAGTGGAGAATTTCCTGCGCTCAATTAATTTCCGCTATACGGTAGGGTATGGCTTAACAGAATGCGGGCCGCTAGTGGCCTATGAACAATGGGATACCTTCAAAAAAGGATCCGTCGGCCGCATCGTAGACCGTATGGAAGTCAAAATAGATTCGCCGGATGCTGATAATATCGGGGAAATATATCTGCGGGGAACAAATAATATGCTAGGATATTATAAAAACGAAGAAGCCACTAAGGCTGTAATGCTGCCGGATGGATGGATGAATACAGGCGATCTCGGAACTATGGACGAAGACGGTTTCTTATATATCCGAGGAAGAAGCAAAACTATGATTTTAAGCTCAAACGGACAGAATATCTATCCGGAGGAGATTGAAGATATTTTGAATAACAAACCTTATGTTGCCGAATCATTAATTATATCACAAAAATATAAATTGACAGCCCTTATTTATCCTGATTGGGAATTAATTAAAAAGGAGGGTATCAATCGTAATGAAATTGAAAAGCTAATGCAGCAAAATATTGATGATTTAAATAATGAATTGCCGGCATATAGTAAAATAAGCGGTTTGAAACTTCTGGAAGAAGAGTTTGAAAAAACACCGAAACGAAGCATTAAACGATATTTATATCAACCTGCTGAAGAAGAAGAAAATTATTAATTATCGGCTTTATTAGCTTTTTCTTCAGTAGCCGGTTCTCATGCACACCTACATAATTACCCCGATTGATTTTCAATAATACAAAAATAAGATTAGGGTTTAGTTCGCAAAACCCCAGGCTTTTACATGCAAAGCTCTGGGGATTTGTTTACAAAATAAAGGGGCTTTGAAAGATCCTTTCTGTTGTGTAATAAACAAGCATTTTTCAGTAGTGTCGTTTGATAATTTCAATATGGATTTTAGGCTCCTATCCAATACTAATGATTTCAGTTTACAGTAAAATCAATACTACCAATTTTTTCTTTACATTTGCCTACTACAAAAAAGATAGACAACGATGAACTACTCTAATTACTTATATATTGCCATACGTGCAGCAGTTGATGCAGGGCGAACTATTATGGATATATATACTGACCCTGCTGCAGATTTTGAGATCGAGAGGAAAGCTGATAATTCTCCAATTACAAAAGCCGACAAGGCCGCAAATAACTTAATCACAAATGCACTCTCCTCCACCCCATTCCCAATTTTAAGCGAAGAAGGAAAAGATATTCCTTTTGAAAAAAGAAAGAAATGGCATACCCTATGGATAGTTGATCCGTTAGACGGAACAAAAGAATTCATCAAAAAAAATGGAGAATTCACAATTAATATTGCACTCATACATGAGAATACTCCTGTTTTGGGAGTTATCTATGTTCCTGTACGTAAAGAACTATATTTCGGAGTTAACTCGTTAGGTTCTTTTAAGGTAGCAGGTATTGACTATTCAAGCCAGCCATCCATGGATGAAATACAGGCGAGTGCACAACGTTTACCCTTATCATTAGGCCATCAGGGAATAGTTGTCGTGGCATCACGCTCCCATCAAACAGAAGAAACAAACAAATTTATTGATAATTTAAGGAAACAAGGTCAGCCTGTAACAAGAATAAGTAGTGGTAGCAGTCTGAAAATCTGCCTCGTAGCAGAAGGTTCAGCGGACATATATCCTCGCTTTGCTCCTACTATGGAATGGGATACTGCTGCCGGCCATGCCATAGCTAAGGCCGCCGGTTGTGAAATATACCATATTGACGAAAAGACACCTTTGCGTTATAATAAGAAAAACCTAACGAATCTATGGTTTATCGTTAAGCCAATATCTTCTAAACATTGATTTTTTTGGTTCATTTAGAATCATCTCTCAAAGAAAACGGTTTAGTAAGATTCTTTTTTCTAATTTTGGAGGCTGTTTTGAGAACGATTATTGAGTAAGGTATGTCTTTGGAAATAATCTTTGTGTTGTTTGTTTTGGCTGGTATGGTCTTTGTTTTAATAAAAGACCTGATGAGGCCGGGTATGACATTATTTACCGTAACAGTCTTATTATTATGTACCGGAATACTGTCTCCGAAAGAGATGTTGGAAGGATTCAGCAATAAAGGAATGATTACAGTTGCCATGTTATTCCTTGTAAGTGAAGGTATCCGTCAAAGCGGCACACTGGCACAGGTCTTCAAAAAATTTCTTCCGAAAGGCAATACGACCGTTGCAAAGTCACAACTGCGGTTACTACCTGTCATTGCAGGAATGTCGGCTTTCTTAAACAATACTCCGATGGTTGTTATCTTTGCTCCTATCATAAAGAGGTGGGCAGAAAGCGTAAAACTTCCTTCAACTAAATTCCTCATTCCGCTCACTTTCTCCGTTAGTCTGGGAGGTATCTGTACATTGATCGGTACATCGACAAATCTTGTTGTTAACGGTATGATAATGGAAGCAGGGTATGAAGGGCTATCCATGTTTGAATTAGCTAAGATCGGTATTCCGGTTGCTATTATTGGTATTCTATTCCTGATATTATTTTCCAATAAATTATTGCCTGAATCCCGAAACAATAGATTAAATGAATCAATAGAAGAGGAAAACACAGAAGGTTATCATACAATTGAAGCTGTTTTGGGACCTCGTTTTCCGGGGATCAATAAAAAACTTGGTGAATTTAATTTTACCCGGCATTATGGAGCTACCGTTAAAGAAGTCAAAACCAGCGGACAATACGTAAAAAGTAACTTAGACGATATCATATTACGTGAAGGCGATACATTAGTATTATGGGCTGACGATTCTTTCACAAGGACATGGGGAGATTCGAGTGTGTTTCTAATTCTGGCTAACGGACAGGATGATACGCATAAGCTCTCCAATAAAAAGAGATGGTTTGCTTTAGGTTTATTTCTGTTTATGATAACCGGAGCGACTTTAGGAGAACTTCCGGCCGTTAAAGAAGCTTTTCCTGATTTGAAATTGGATATGTTTTTCTTCGTTTGTATTACTACTATTATAATGGCCTGGGCAAATATTTTCCCTGCCAGAAAATACACGAAATATATATCCTGGGATATACTTATAACAATTGCCTGTGCCTTTGCAATCAGTAAGGGTATTGAGAATTCAGGTTTGGCTACTCTTGCTGCACGGTTTATCATCAATATGTCAGAAACAACGGGACCTTATTTACTGCTTGCCATGACTTTTTTGATTACAGTTGCTTTTTCACAACTTATCACTAATAATGCAGCGGCGGCATTAAGCTTTCCGGTTGCTTTGTCTGTTGCTACACAATTAGGAGTCAATCCGATGCCTTTCTTTATGGTTACTTGTGTGGCCGCTTCTACCAGCTTTTGTACTCCCATTTGTTATCAGACAAATATGATTGTGCAGGGGTTGGGTGGCTATACTTTCATGGATTTCGTTAAAATAGGCGTACCGTTAACTATTATCGTTTTCTTAACAACCATCTTTTTAGTGCCCATTATATGGCCTTTTTAACTCATAACAAATGGATAACAAACAATTAAATATCACTCCCATATTCGATAAAATGCTTTCAAGAAAAGACAAAGAACAACTCTTGAAGCAACATAGCTTAATGGTATGGTTCACCGGATTGAGTGGTTCCGGGAAAAGTACTTTAGCTATAGCGCTGGAACGTGAATTACATGCCCGCGGTTTTTTATGCAGTATATTAGATGGTGATAATATCCGTAGTGGGATAAATAATAACGTAGGCTTCTCCCCTGAAGACCGAATTGAAAATATCCGCCGTATAGCTGAAGTAGGTAAACTATTTATTAATAACGGTATTATTACTATAGCTGCCTTTATCAGTCCTAACAATGAACTGCGCGAAATGGCTGCTTCCATAATAGGGAAAGATGATTTCCTGGAGATTTATATAAGTACACCCATCAAAGAATGTGAACGTCGTGATGTAAAAGGTTTATATACAAAGGCACGTAAAGGAGAAATAAAAGAATTTACAGGTGTTTCCGCACCATTTGAAGCTCCAACAAAGGCTACTTTGACATTAGATACTTCTAAACTAAGTATAGAAGAATCCGTTCAACAATTACTCGAATTAATATTACCTAGGATAATTAAAAATTGAAAGCTGAAAATTGAAAACGTATGAAAAACAAACAAAATACAGATATATCAAATGTGAAAAATAATTTTCAACTTTCAACTTTCAATTTTCAGTTAACTCACCTCAGTGAGTTAGAAGCCGAATCCATCCACATCATACGCGAAGTAGCCGCCGAGTTTGAAAATCCGGTAATGCTATACTCCATAGGTAAAGATTCGTCTGTTATGGTACGGTTGGCTGAAAAAGCGTTTGCCCCGGGTAAAGTTCCTTTCCCTTTGATGCATATTGATTCGAAATGGAAATTTAAAGAAATGATAACTTTCCGTGATAATTACACAAAAAAACACGGATGGAATCTGATCGTCGAATCAAATATGGAAGCCTTTCATGCCGGGGTCGGCCCTTTTACACATGGGAGTAAAGTGCATACGGATTTAATGAAAACACAAGCTCTGCTTGATGCTTTGGATAAACATAAGTTTGATGCTGCATTTGGAGGTGCCCGGCGAGATG
>DAMCDT010000214.1:0-7048 GCA_032058265.1 Tannerellaceae bacterium | reverse complement strand
TTTTTCATTGTTTAGTTTGATAATCTCCTGTTCCTTACGGAGATTCTCCTTTAAAAATTCCTGTTCTTTAAGGAGCATCTCCTTTTCATTCTTCGCGACTTCCGCTTTGCGGTTCTTGATAATGCGGCGTTCGTCTATTTTATAAAGTATACGGAATAATATGAGAAATAAAATCAGATAGATAAACCATGCATAGGTAGAACGATACCAGGGGGGTAGGATTGTAAATGAAAACCGGGTGGCGGATGTAGTTTCATCACTGTACAAAGCTTCAACCTCAAACGTATAATTTCCTTCTTTTAAGTTACTGTACTCCTTGGCTGTTGCCGGAGAATAATCCGACCACTGACTGTCCGGCAATAAACGAACCCTGTATTTTACCGGATTATTAGCGCCGAACATACGGACGGCATATTCGAGCCGTAAAGCATGTTTATCATACGTTATTTTCGGAGTTATAATATTATTATGCAAGAAATTATCAGTAAAAATAAGCGAGTCTTTCGGATATGTGATATAGACATTTTTGATGAAAAGTTCTTTTTCTTCTTCTTCCTTAGGTTGTATTTGTGTGTTTAATAAGGCAAATCCTTTCTCATTGGGTATGATAACCAAAGAATCATCAACAACCTCCATTGATTCGTAATACCTTATGGCATCTATCTGGGAAAGACTAAAGGGATAAGGCTTTGCCACGGATATTCCGCCATCCTGTAACCGGCGGGCAACCTGCACCATATCCGATGAAAGGGCATATACGAAATTATTTTTTTCAGTAAAGATGGAATATGACTTATCTGAAAGGAAGCTTGTCCGAAGCTTTGTAGACGGAACTATCCGGTCTTCTTTTTCATCATATTCATACAATCCGGAAGCTGAAGAAAAGTAGACCTCCTCGCCTATTTTATAAACATATAAATCGTCTATAGATTCAAACCCGTTCGATCTGTCGAAGATTTTACTCTCCTTGATGGTAAAGTCAACCATATCTAATTTCATACGTACGATACCCTTATCAATTGCGCGGATCCATAGTATATCCGGTGACTTAAATACTACATTTTTCAGCCAGTCTGTTTCGTCTGTAATCAGTTTCTTGAGCATCCACTTTCCGTTTACCTTCCCGATCAGGAATAATCCTTCGTATGTCCCAATCAGGCAATCGTCTGAATCTTCATTAATTTCAGAGCAGAACAAAGCGCCTCTTAATCCCGGAATTAGTTCAGCATATCCCCCGTCACGAAGTATATACAAACCTTTTTCGTGTAGGCAAAAGACCTCTTTCTTCACTTTCTTTATTCCCCATACTTGTCCGCTTAACTCAGAAACCAAATTGAATTTGGGCGGGTTTTCATCTAAAATAAGGGGAGATTTTGTATGAAACAATCCCCGGTTAGTGCCCAATAGAATATTGTTATTAATAACCAATGAGGCATAGCCACTACCGTAAGCGTTGGGGGATGTATATAGGTTAGAAAAAGAAGTCCCTAAAGGGATATAGTCAATCCCGTTATCTAATCCCAACCAAAGGTTATTCCTTTTATCAAAAGATAAAGATAAGACTGTATTGTTTTGCAATCCGTTCTGCTCATTATAAAAAGATTTCCGTTGATTGTCAGATTCCAGTAGCAGTAACCCCTTATGAATAGTACCAATTGCAATATAATTGGAAGAAACAGCTAAGGAAAACACTTCATTCCGCCTCATAAACTCCTCGGCTCCAGTTATGAATCGCACAATATCCAGGTTAGAGGCATAGAATAAACCGTCAAAAGCCGTGGCTATTAAATAACCGGATTTATACGGGGTAATAGCCCTCACGGTTTTACCCTGCAAAATTTCATCTTTTGGAATCGGTAACAGGGTATTACCCACAAGCATCTTAACGCCGTTAGTTGTTCCGATAAGAAGAATACCATTTACCAGATTAGAGCAGTCAATTTTGGTATCACTGTAAATTAGCGTAAAGTCTTCCCCTATCTGCTTAATGATGTGCCTGTCGGAAACATAATAGATAATGTTATCCGACTCATAAACGCCCCAGTATCCCCCGGTAAGGTGATTGTCAGCAATAACTTTAGCCGAAAGCCTGGTATAAATCAATTGCCCTGTTTTATCCGGTTCAAAATAACCGAATTCACCTTCACCTCCGGCATATATTCTATCCTGTTTCTTTGATATACAGATTGACCTTACATCGGTTTGGTTCGTTAAGGGATATAATTTCCAATCGGTTCCGTTATATTCTATAACTCCGTTTTGATTTGCATAATAAATATGATTCTTATCATAAGCTTGTATCTGCCAGGTTTTTGATCCCCTTCCAAATAGTTCTTTCTTATAATTAGTAACAAACGCATTCCATTGAGCCGAAACACTCAAAGGAAACAATATATATATATGATTAACAAAATATAGTTTTTCATAACTAAGCTGCAAAATAAAAAAAATATTCGGATTTATAAATTGTAATTGTATCTTTACAGGGCAACCGCATCAAAATGCATCGGCCGATTTTTATCATTTCACCTTTCAGTCCGTTGTAAAACCATGGCTATGAGGTGATAATTATAAAGGAAGGCGAAGACAGATTATTGAAAGCATTCATTCTTTTTATTGTTCAGATATGATGCTAAAAAGAGAGCCGTTACCTACCGCTTATGCCATAGCATTGGCACAATTGTGCCAACCTGAAGGCACAGTAATGCCACCGGCTTGGCACAACAATGCCATGCCGGTGGCACAAATGAAGGATTACAGGTTTTTGATGCGGTGCCCTGGTATCTTTACAAGAAAATATCAGGATCTGTCCTTTTCTTGCAATTGTTTCAGTAATCAAATAACTATAAAATAATGAAAATATTTATTATTTCTTCACTCTTCCTATTTTTCCTGTCAGGTGGTCATGCCGAAATAATAATATTGATATTAATCGGAATCAATATGCAAATCCGGTGGTTGACAGAAGCCTGCCCGACCCTACTTTAGTAAAGGCTAAAGACGGCTTCTTTTATCTATACGCTACCGAAGATATACGGAATCTGCCTATTTATAAATCGGATAATCTGGTCGACTGGACATTTGTTGGCACCGCTTTTAATGAAACTAGCCGCCCTGACTTTGAACCCAATGGTGGATTATGGGCGCCGGACATCAATTTTATAAATGATAAATATGTACTTTATTATTCCATGTCTGTATGGGGAGATGAATGGACCTGTGGCATTGGCGTGGCAACGGCTGATAAACCAGAAGGCCCTTTTACTGACCATGGTAAACTGTTCCGCAGTAATGAAATTGATGTGCAGAATTCGATCGATCCATTTTATATCGAGGAGGATGGTAAGAAATATTTATTCTGGGGAAGTTTCAGGGGCATTTATGCTATCGAATTAAGCGATGACGGATTAAGCATAAAGGAAGGAGCGGCAAAAAAACAAATCGCCGGGACTGCTTTCGAAGGTACCTATATTCATAAAAATGGAGATCATTATTACCTCTTTGCTTCTATTGGAAGCTGCTGCGAAGGAGTAAAAAGTACATATCAATTAGTCGTTGGCCGTTCTACATCTTTATTTGGCCCGTATATTGATAAATCAGGCAAAGATATGATGGATAACGGCTATTCTATCGTTATTGGCCCGAACTGCCGTTTCGTTGGGAATGGGCATTGTTCCGAAATAGTAAAGGATAATGCAGATAACGACTGGATATTATATCATGGCATAGACCGTCAAAATCCACATGGACGGGTACTTCTTTTAGATCAGGTAAAATGGGATATTGACGGTTGGCCTTATATAGACAATGGAAGCCCATCCATTAGTGCAGCCAAACCTTCCTTTAACAAATAACAAAAGAAAAAGCTTGATGAATTCATCAAGCTTTTTCTTTTGTTGTCGCACGAGGATTAGAAACTAGACAGACAGTACCAAAGACTGTAGTGCTACCGTTACACCATGAGACAATCCTATGCTTTAATAAAGCGATGCAAAGGTAAAGAGTTTCTTTTTACCCTGCAAATTTTTCTTTGCTTTTCTTATTTTGCAATCAGGAGAAAATAGTTTTTCTTTCCTTTCTGGGCCAACAAATACTTATCATTCAACAAGAAAGAATTATCTATAGTCATATCCTGACCCGACAATTTTTCTTTATTCAGGCTTACACCGCCGCTTTGAACTAACTTACGCATTTCACCCTTAGACGGGAATACTGCCGCATTTTCAGTTAGCAGATCAATTGCCTTTATACCGGATGATAGCAGATCTCTTGATATTTCAAATTGCGGAACACCTTCGAACACTGACAATAAAGTATCTTCATCCAACTTCTTTAATGTTTCAGATGTAGAAGTTCCAAACAGAATATTCGATGCTTCTACTGCCAATTCATAATCTTCCATAGAGTGTACCATTACAGTAATTTCCTTGGCAAGACGTTTCTGGAGCGGACGCGTATGTGCAGCGGCCTCTTGCTCTTTTTCTAATTCCTCAATCTCTTCCTGCGATAACGCAGTAAAGATGCGAATATATTTGGCGGCATCTTCATCACTGACATTCAACCAGAACTGATAGAATTTATAGGGAGATGTATACCGACGATCCAACCAAACATTACCTGTTTCAGTCTTTCCAAACTTTCCACCGTCCGCTTTGGTAATAAGTGGACAAACAAGTGCAAATGCTTCTGTTTCAGAACCCAGTTTACGACGGATCAGTTCTGTTCCGGTAAGAATATTACCCCATTGGTCGGAACCACCCATTTGAAGACGAACGCCTTCATTCTGATATAAATACAGGTAATCGTATCCTTGCAATAATTGATAAGAAAATTCAGTAAAAGACAAACCCACACTTGACTCTGCATTTAAACGTTTCTTTACGGAATCCTTAGCCATCATATAATTAACAGTAAGGTGTTTGCCGATATCGCGGATAAAATTGAGGAAAGTATAATCTTTCATCCAATCGTAATTATTTACCAGCTTCGCCGCATTTGGAGCATCCGAATCGAAATCCAGGAACTTTGACAACTGTTTTTTAATACTTTCCTGATTATGACGGAGTGTTGCTTCGTCCAACAGATTACGTTCAGCCGACTTCATAGAAGGGTCGCCAATCATACCGGTTGCCCCTCCGATAAGTGCTATCGGACGATGTCCGGCACTTTGAAAATGCTTTAACATCATTACACTTACCAGGTGGCCGATATGTAATGAGTCGGCAGTCGGGTCGAATCCCACATAGGCCGAAGTCATTTCTTTTTGCAACTGTTCTTCTGTTCCGGGCATCATATCATGAATCATGCCTCTCCATCTTAATTCTTCTACAAAATTCATCGTATTAATTTATAACATATTAATTTGTAAATTACTGAATGCTGGCAAAGGTACGACTTTATTTCGTAATCAGACAGAAAAAATTGTTTGAACATTTTTATTGATCTGTTGGGAAAATGTCTCTAATGACAGATTTAAAGAGGAGGCGAGATTGTTATAGACTGTACGAATATCAATGGTTTTATTGTCTGTTTCTGCAAAAATCTTAGCAGGCCATGCTACCTGAAGAGCTTCAGGATTGAAATATTCACCAAAAGACAAATAAAATCCCTGACGGATCAATTGTTCCGCCAATATCCCATTGCCACGAAAACCATGAATTACCCAAGGCATTCGCGGTTTTGCTTTTTTATTTGAGGCAATCAATTCATTCCAGGCTTTTACGCAATGTATAATAAGAGGCTTTTCTTTCTGCTCTGCTAACTCTGCCTGTAACAGAAATACTTCTTCCTGAATATCTAAAGGAGTTTGCACGGTTTTATCAAAACCGGCCTCCCCTATGGCTATATAGTCGCGAGCAGATAGTAATTTACTTAATTTATCCATCTGTTCGCGTACATTATATATATACCACGGATGTATTCCTATACTTTGCAAAGGGGCATTTATGTGAATAATGTCTTCCTTAACAATTTGGTTTACAATCGTTATATCATCAGGATAAATAGACAGGCTATGAGTATGTATATTACAGTATATCATCAGGGAACCGGATCATAACCGCTCCCGCCCCAGGGATGGCAACGGGAAATTCGTTTGACAGCTAGAATAAATCCTTTTACAGGCCCGTGCTTCTTGAGGGCTTGCACAGCATATTCGGAACAAGTCGGAACATACCTGCAGGATGCCGGAGTAAAAGGAGAGATACAATATTTATAGAAATAAACCGGCAATAAAAGGAGTGTTGTAAAAAAACGCTTAAACATTCTTTTCTTTTAAGATATTTATGGCCTTTATCATTGCTTTTTCTATGTCAGCGTAAGGACGAACCTCTTTATCAACATACAGAAAAGCAATAAACATTGTTTTATTTCCGGCTACTAAATCGTCCGTCAAATCTGATTTCCGTAAACGATACGCTTCACGTATCCGCCGTTTTAAAAGGTTTCTTTTAACAGCCCTTTTTATTCTTTTCTTCGGAACGCTAACTAACACAGATGCCGGTACAGGATGTTCCTTATCATATATAAAAAAAATAACCCGTAATGGAAACGCTATAAATGATTCTCCCTTTTCAAAGAGTAGATCAATATGGCGTTTCCATGACAGGCGTTCTTCTTTCGAGAAGGTATACTGTTGGTTATTTACCATTCTTTTTTCCATTGGCTTGCTCTTTCTTCAGAAACAGCTCCAATGCAGCAGTCATGGATGGCGCTTCAGGTGTAGGAGCTTCTACATCCAAACGCAATCCGGCTTCTTTTACAGCTTTAGCTGTGGTAGGACCAAAACATCCTATTTTAATGTTCTCCTGTTTGAAATCAGGAAAGTTTTTGAGTAAAGATGTAATACCCGAAGGGCTGAAAAACAACAGCATATCATAATCAAACTCCTCTTCTTTCGAAAATTCGTTACTTACAGTACGGAACATGACAGCCTTTGTATAATTGATTTTCTTTGCATCCAACATTTTGAAGAGGTCTTCCTTATGAACATCCGATACAGGAACTAAGTAAGTTTCTTTCGAATGTTTGCCAATAAGAGTGATCAACT
>DAMCDT010000213.1:0-7068 GCA_032058265.1 Tannerellaceae bacterium | reverse complement strand
AAATAGCTCCCGTCCTAATTTATTTCGGACGGGAGCTATTTTTATTAGCTAACGAGCAAATTAAACTATCTCGCCTCTTACGATCTCTTCTTTGTCTTTATCCCAGTACATGGTGCGACCTTCAAGGAATGCGCGTGTACCCATGTGGGCTGTCATTGCTTCTTCGAAAGCCTGGTCGATGTCGCAGCTAGGAGTTTTCTTCTGGCGGATACATTCCAGCCATTCCCGGATATGAAGGTGAGTCGTATCATACCGTTTTCCGTTAACATACGTATAAAGTAACCCGCGTTGAGCGAAATAAAGCTCGGTAGGAGAGGTTACCGTATCGGAACTGTCTTGTCCCGGTATGTATGTATAGAATGGGGCATCCGTATGGATAATTCCTTTGTCTATTTTCTCCGCATAACGGGTTGAATCTTTATCAACTGTAATCTGCAAAATATTGGATACCTCCATCGACGCGTCATGTCCCATAAACACTTTTCCCCTGTTACGTGAACTTGCCAGCGTCGCGCTGTAAAGCATCGTCATATCCTGGTCGGGGAATTCAAATGTTGTTTGCAATACATCCGGAACGGTTCTGCCGTCTTTGAAGAAATAGACACCACCTGAAGAAGTTGCCGAATGTGGAATACCCACGTGCATGATTTGGTTGACAGCATCATACTCGTGCGTCAATAAGTCACCGGAAAGACCGGTACTGTAATCCCACCAGCAACGCCAGCGGAAGAAACGTTCAAGGCTGAATTTGCTTCTTTCTTCCGGGCCTACATATCTTTCCAATCCGTATTTTGTCATATAATCCATATATTCCTTAACACGCTGTGGATCGCCTTCAAACTGTTTCCAATCGATTGTATTAGGGTTTGATCCTTCAATGATGTCATATACCCAGGCACCGTTAGGAGAATTACGGTTCGTACAAACTTCAATCAGGTTTACACCGCCTAATAATCCTTTTCCAATGATTTCTTCTGCCTTTTGGTAACAGTCTGTCTGGCGCCCCTGATGGCCTAATTGGAATACAATGCCTGTTTCCTTGATTACTTCCCTCACCAAATAGGTTTCGGGAACAGTCCATGAAAGAGGCTTTTCTACATAAACATGCTTTCCTGCTTTAGCGGCATCCATAGCCATGGTGCTGTGCCAATGATCGGGAGCGGCAATAATAACCGCATCGATATCATTTGCAGCAAGCAGTTCTTTATAATGGCGGTAACGCTTGGGGGCTTTCCCGAACTTACCATTGGAACCTTCTCTGTTAACATTTGATCCAGCCAGTATTGCAGCATCTCCGTAGACGTCAAAGATGTCGCAAACGCCGTTTACTTCAATATTCAGATTATCCTGTTCTTTATATTGCTGGTAACGGGTGTCGTTTTTATTTTTCTTAGCTGCTTCTATCATGGTATCTATCCAGGATGGTTCGGCAAACCCGGCAGCCCGTAATAATTGCTTTCCACGTATACCAAAACCGATGATCCCTATACGGATAAGTTCACCATTTGGTTTCGGCTCCAGATATTTGGCATCTTCTTTACTTACCTGGAAAACATCCGAAATATCACGTCCTGTTGTTACTTGTTTTTGTTTTCTGTACACACCATAAGCCAGAGCGCCTAATACGGGTACTGTCGCTAACGCCTTGATTGCATCCCGGCGCCCTTTCGACTCCGGTTGTTCAGACTTCTTAGGCTGGTTAATGTCTTTTTCTTTGTCTTTATCTTCTGTTGTCATTTTTAAATCAATTTATATTTGCGAAAACTTTCCGGTACGATCTTTTTAATATACCGGTCTAATCCAATCACATGCGATGTAGGGAAAGTACATAGCACTCCTAAGGCTGCTAGTTCAACCAGGTTTTTATCAATCCATAAATAAGAACCTTCAAAAGGCATCAGGTAAGTTACCCCGATGAAGGACGGATGAGATAGAGAATACAACAATAGAAGCACCATACCGCCTACCGAAGCTATGCGTGACAGACATCCGGTAATAAGCGCGAGGCCAATCAGAAGTAGACACCACTTGTTAAGGAGATTAACGGTATCCATTAATGCAGCGTTTTGAGTCAGGGTGATAAAAAAGTCTGCTGCGGGTCCTTGAGAGTCTAAAAGGTAGGGGAGGGAAGTCCATTTGGGATTAAGGAATTTCACCAACCCTTCATAAGCAAAATGCCAGCCAATAAAAACACGTAAAATTACAAGCCAGGTTAGCTGGGCTTTAGTGTACAATTGATTCGTTTTCATTTAGTGAGTCTAAAGAGAGTATAAAAAACTGTGAGAATAAAAACACAAGTACCCGAGGTTAAGCAAATTGCCAAACCCCGGGTAATTTTATTAGAAATCAAACTATCTTCTATCGAATAATAGCTAATTAATCTAGAATTTTAACTTTGATGTTACGGAACCAAACATCATCCCCGTGGTCTTGCAATCCGATGAAACCTTCTTTGTTAGGGCCTCCACAGTTCAGAAGCAACTCATAAGCCAAAGGCCATTTGTCTTTGCTGAACTTGCTGGCATCTAACATTTCTTTCCATTGTTGTGTCCACAAATGATATTCTACTACCGGTTCATCATTCTGGTAATGAACGATCGTACCTTTGTAAGACATGATTTTAGCCTTGTTCCACTCACCGAACGGTTTAGCGTTCTGTGGTTTCGCAGGGATCATATCATACAGCGATGCTGACATACGGTTGCCATCTTTACCCATTCTCGCATCCGGATGATTCTCATTATCCAGAACTTGATACTCAGGAGATGAAATGTAGATGGGTTGGCCTTCTACTTCCTGTGCGAGGATAAATATACCCGAGTTTGCACCTTTCGCTACTTTCCATTCCAATTCAAGTTCGAAGTTTTTTAGCTTGTGGGCGAAGATGATATCTCCACCATTGGAAGCACCTGCTTCTCCGGCTCCGGATCCTTGAATTTTGATAGCGTTATCTTCAATCACCCATGCACCCGGCATGTCTTCACGATTGTAGCCTCTCCAGCCATTAAATGTCTTGCCATCAAAGATTGTGATCCAACCATCAGCATCTTTTGGGAACTTTGATAAATCCACAGTAGGTAAATTCATTAATTTGTATTCAGGGGTAGATGCTTCGGCTACAGGTTCTTCTGCAGGAGCATCATTGGATTTTTTGCCTCCGCCACATGATGTAAAGTAGCACATAGCTACGGCAACACTTGATAATAATAATAACTTTCTCATTGTTTATATTAATTAAGAATCAATTCAAGGCATGTCAACAAGTTTCCAGCCTGCGCGATAGTTATGCTTGATTAGTTCTTCAGCAAACTTCTTCGCGTTGATAGGATCTGTCCAGTCTTTGTTGAACGATGGATGTCCGTCTTTAATGGTAAATCCATCTCTTTTAACTATCTTGATTTCTTCGTTATCGTTGATATTGGTAAACTTCATGTTAGGACCATCCCAAAGAAGTTCTTTGTTCAATGCTTGCAAACGAACAGCTAATACTCCCATTACAACCATTTCGTTAAATGGACCTGCTTCGGAGAAGTCTGATTTAGTCATAACACGGTTTGCTGGGCTTTCTTTAGCAGCACGGATCCAGTCTTTTTCGTGGCCACCGTTCATCGCATCTGCAACGCGACGGCAAACTTTAGGAGCATTAGGAGTACGTCCTGAAAGCAACCAAGGCCTTACGCCATAACAACCGCAGATCAATGTATCTTTCGTTCCGTGGAAAATAACAGCTCCACCGTCGTCGTTCATGTTACGTCCGGCTGGCCATCCACATGGCAGGTCAGGTTTCAAACCACCGTCATACCAATGTACTTCCACTTCCGGTAGAGCTACTTTCGGCATGTTATCACGAGCCGGGAAGATCAAACGTACATGCTGAGCCTGAGGAGCACAATCTTTCAGAAGTAAAGTAGATGAACCTTGCACTTTAGTAGGATAGCCTAATTTCAAGCCTTTAAATACAGGATGAAGGATATGACAAGCCATATCGCCCAAAGCTCCTGTTCCATAATTCCACCAACCACGCCAGTTCCAAGGGTGATAAATGTTATTGAAAGGAACTAATTCCGCAGGGCCTGTAAATAGATCCCAATTCAACGTAGAAGGAACTTTATCCGCTTTTTCAGGAGTCATTAAACCTTGTGGCCAGATAGGACGGTCAGTGAAAGCTTCTACTTTCTTAACTTCACCAATTTCGCCATTCCATATCCATTCGCAGATCAAGTCAACACCTTCGGCAGACGAGCCTTGATTACCCATCTGAGTAGCTACCTGATATTTAGCAGCTAGTTTAGTAAGTAAACGAGATTCATATACAGAGTGAGTCAATGGTTTTTGGGTATAAACGTGTTTACCCATGGTAATTGCATCAGCAGAAATGATAGCATGAGTATGGTCGGCAGTTGCTACCATCACGGCATCAATGTCTTTACCCATTTCATCAAACATCTTCCGATAGTCCCAATACTTCTTTGCCTGAGAATATTTTTCAAAAACTTTTTTTGAGTATTTCCAGTCTACATCACAAAGAGCAACAATGTTTTCGCCCTCCATATTACGTAGATTAGCATTACCCATACCACCGATACCAACACCGGCGATGTTCAATTTATCAGATGGAGCAGTATATCCGTGGCTTTTACCCAGGATAGAACTAGGAGCAATAGTTAATGCCGCAGCCGCAGCAGTACCCTTTTGAAGAAATGATCTTCTTGAAATGTTCGACATAATAATAAATTTTTTAATAGATTAGCACTTAAAATGATATATTTTAATGTTATATTTTTACATCCTTCCTTTATTACACAAACTGACGCAAATATAACCAATACCAAAGGACAGGCAAGAAGAATAACTTTCTTTCTTGTCGAAAATAATTTTTTTTAACAAAGGAATAGATTCTTTTTTGAACTATTATATCCTTATCACATTATGTCGATAAATAATGAATAAGCTTTTTGATATTCATATTACTAGTGTGCCTTACACATTTTAAGAAATTAAATATTTTTGCTAACTCGTTTTTTTGATGAAAATACCTTTTAGTAGAAGCTTACGAGTGATTCCGTAAAATCATTATGATCATTTGGAAAAGTTATTACGGTCATTTGTTGAAATGACTGTGATAACTTAAACGAATTATTGCAAAGATTTTATTCAATGTATGTGATGTTTTGTAATCTTGGTTAAAAATAAACTGCAATTATTGAAAAATCGAGTGAGAAATCGTTTCAATTAGTGTGGTTTAATCGCTGGAACAGAGAAAAATAGTTGTCAAATGAAAAATGATAATAAGTCGGTGTGTTCTGTGAAAGCATATACGTTTGAGATTAAAAGTATATTTTTTGCTTCATTCTGATCTTAATATACATTATTTAATATCTAACCGGATTGCTTATCATTGAAATGCAGCCTCTATTCGTTTACTCATCCCTTCACGATGCCGAATATGCAATAAAAATGATAGGTAAATTATCAAATTGTCAATTTGACAATTTGATAATTGGTTCGTTCGAAATCAAGGATTTAATTTTGCTTCACATCATCAGTTGCCTGCGTGTTTCGTGTGTTGTTATTTACCGATAGAAAAACTATTATAGCTGAATATTTGTTAAAAGATATGAGACAAATACGCTAATTAATATTTTTTTAGCCAAAATGTATCATATATCTGCAATTTCACATTCTTTATAATTTATCAATGTCTGCAAATGAAAAAAATCAAAATGTTTGATTATATTTGTTACAGCATAACAATTTCAAACCGTGTTTATACTATATATTATGAAAAAAGAATCTGGCGTGCAATTACTCCTTAAATTTTATAATTATGATTGAAAGCATTGACACTTCTCTGATTGATTGGTCGAGGGCGCAATTTGCTCTTACGGCTATGTACCATTGGCTCTTTGTTCCTCTGACATTAGGGCTGGGTGTTATTCAAGCGATTATGGAGACCATTTACTACAAAACCGGGAAAGAGTATTGGAAAACTACGGCCCAGTTTTGGATGAAGCTCTTTGGTATCAACTTCGCTATTGGTGTTGCTACAGGATTAA
The DNA here is from genome assembly GCA_032058265.1 of Tannerellaceae bacterium. GTDB lineage: Bacteria > Bacteroidota > Bacteroidia > Bacteroidales > Tannerellaceae > DFXE01. The sequence continues at coordinate 1,012 of DAMCDT010000213.1, read as the reverse complement.
TCCTTGAATTTGAATTTGGAACCAACTGGTCTAACTATAGTTGGTTTGTCGGTGATATCTTTGGAGCTCCTTTAGCTATTGAAGGTATTGTTGCTTTCTTCTTGGAAGCTACATTTATTGCGGTTATGTTTTTTGGGTGGAACAAGGTAAGTAAAGGCTTTCACCTTGCTGCAACATGGCTTACAATAGTTGGTGCTACACTTTCAGCTTTGTGGATCCTGATTGCTAATGCCTGGATGCAATATCCGGCAGGTATGGAATTTAATCCGGATACAGTCCGTAACGAGATGGTCGACTTTTGGGCGGTAGCGCTTTCTCCGGTTGCAATTAATAAATTCATCCATTCAGTACTTTCAAGCTGGATTGTGGGTGGTATGTTTGTTGTCGGTATCAGTAGCTGGTATTTACTTAAGAAAAGAGAAACTAAATTCGCCTTATCAAGCATTAAGGTTGGTGCGGTTTTTGGTTTGGTAGCATCGTTATTAACCCTTTGGACAGGTGATGGTTCTGCTTATCAAGTAGCTCAAAAACAACCAATGAAGCTGGCGGCTATGGAAGGTTTATATAATGGCGGAAATGGTGTAGGATTAGTGGGTGTAGGTGTTCTGAACCCTGCCAAAGAAACGTATGATGATGGTGTTGAACCGGTCATATTAAAAATAGAATTTCCTAAACTGCTTTCATTCCTTGCGGAAAGAGATTTAGATGCTTACGTTCCCGGTATTGCCGACATAATTGATGGAGGTTACCAAATGAAAGACGGAACGACCGCCTTATCTACACGTGAAAAAATGGAAAAAGGTCAAACAGCTATCAAAGCATTGGCCGATTACCGTACAGCAAAGAAAAATAACGACGAAGCAGCAGCGAAACAATACCGGGCTGTTCTAGATGAAAACTTCCCTTATTTCGGGTACGGGTATATTAAGAATCCAACGGATGTCATACCGAATGTGGCCATCACTTTCTACTCTTTCCGTCTTATGGTTATATTGGGAGGGTTCTTTATTCT
>DAMCDT010000212.1:0-7094 GCA_032058265.1 Tannerellaceae bacterium | reverse complement strand
GAAGAGTCTCCGGGTTATACGATTAGTTGGTCGGATGCAGGAGGGAATGCGGTTGAGCCTACCGTTCCAACGCCAACAATTACAAACAGTAATTTCCAGGCAAGCCTTTTAGAGGAAGACGGGCAGGTCATGTTGAAAGTACAGGCGCTTCAGAATAATCAGACCAATAATATACAGCAACAATTTCTGGTTATTTTTGCCGGAAGCCGTTGGAAAATACTTATTGAAATAAACCAGGAACCGGCTCCCGATTTCAGCCAGACATACATTAATATTCTCAGTGTTGGCGTAGGAATAGGCAGTTTTGGCAGTATTATGCTGGGAACAAGTACTAGTAACGGCAATGCTGCAGCCTTAAGAGCTATTCTGCTCAATAAGCAAAATTACGGGCCATCCGGTATTGTACCAGTAGCCGGAATAAATTTCGGTAACCATTTATCAGCATCCAATATTAATAGTGCATCGGCAGAAGAGAGCGCTTCTTTCCTGGAGTTATTCAACATAATCAACCTACCATACTCCATTAACCTGAATAGCAGTGGTGTTGATAATATCTACAATTGGCTGAATGATAAACCAGACCGTTTTCTTATATTATCAATTGATAATGCAACTACAAACAGGAATTTTTTCGACCGGTTATTAGAAGAACAAACAAATGAAACATGGAGCACTGTTTTCGAAGGTTCCGGAAGCATTGCTGCAGGAATTATTACAACCAACAATATAGATAATGATTACTTTACAAATTCAGGGCCATTCGGAAGCATTTCAGGAAGCGGAGTGCAGTTCCAGACAGGGGATGGTATATGGCAAGCCATTCTAAGTAGTTCACAATTTTCTGAAGACTTAACACCCTTGATCACTTATTCCAATAATGGAATAGAATATTATCTCTTAGCCATAGATAAAAAACGCAGGATTATGTATGTCAGCGAATCTCAATTTTATCAGCAGCGTAATCCTGGTTTAATTAATACTTCAGGAGTAGTCAATTATGACCAGGCTGTATTGTTTGCCAATATTTTCGCCTGGATAATCGAAGAAGTGATTTTATCCGGTACAGATTAATTACATCCGCTCGGGAACCTCTATGCCTAATAACGACATGCCTGATTTCACCACTTTAGCAACATTGGCTGAAAGAATCAGGCGGAAGTTCTTCAGGTCGTCATTTTCTTCACGAAGGATAGAGAAATCATGGTAGAACTGGTTGTATTCCTTCACCAGATCGTATATATAATTGGCTACCAGAGCCGGGCTGTATTCCTTTCCGGCTTCATGTACCGTTGTGGCATAATCGGCAATTAATTGAATGAGGTATTCCTCCTTCTCAGAAATGGATGTTGACGCAGGTAGTTCGTCCGGTAATTTTATCCCTTGATCTTTTGCCTTACGTAAGACGGAACGTATTCGTGCGTAGGTATATTGAATAAACGGACCGGTATTTCCGTTGAAATCAATCGACTCTTTCGGATTAAAAGTCATGTTTTTACGTGGATCAACTTTCAGGATAAAGTATTTCAATGAGCCTAAGCCTACGATACGGGAAATATCGGCAGCTTCTTCATCGGTCATTTCGTCCAGTTTACCTAATTCCTGTGAGATCTCTTTGGCTGTACGGATCATTTCTTCCATTAGGTCATCCGCATCAACTACAGTACCTTCCCTGCTCTTCATTTTTCCTTCAGGCAGTTCTACCATACCATAAGAAAAATGCACTAATCCTTTTCCAAAGGCAAAACCTAATTTGTCCAGTAAGATAGATAATACCTGAAAATGATAATTTTGCTCATTACCTACCACATAGATCATTTTATCGATAGGATAATCATCAAAGCGAAGTTTAGCCGTTCCGATATCCTGTGTCATATAAACAGAGGTACCATCCGCACGAAGCAACAGTTTTTCGTCCAGTCCGTCTTTTGTGAGGTCTGCCCATACGGAACTATCCTCCCGTTGATAAAACACACCCATATCCACTCCACGTAAAACTTCATTTTTACCTTCCAGATAGGTTTCCGACTCATAATATATTTTATCGAAATCGACTCCCAGCCGTTTGTAAGTTTCATCAAAACCGGCATATACCCAGCTATTCATCATGCTCCAAAGCGAACGGACCTTTTCATCTCCTGACTCCCACTTACGAAGCATTTCACGTGCTTCCGCCATAAGAGCTGATTGAGTTTCCGCTTCTTCTTTTGTCAAGTCTTTTTCTTCCAGCTCTTTTAATTCCTTCTTATAATGTTTGTCGAATAATACATAATATTCCCCTATCAAATGATCGCCTTTCTTTCCGGAAGATTCGGGAGTTTCCCCATTCCCCCACTTCTCCCAGGCTAACATCGATTTGCAGATATGGATACCACGGTCGTTTACAATATTTGTTTTAACCACCTTATTCCCATTTGCTTTCAAAATCTCCGACAAACTATATCCCAGCAGATTATTGCGGATATGTCCTAAATGGAGCGGTTTATTAGTGTTAGGAGAAGAATATTCAACCATAACCAACGGAGACTCTTTAGTAGAGGAAATAATACCGTAAGATGGTTGTCCGTTAATATCGTTAAGCACATTGATCCAGCGAGAAGATGCAACCGTCAGGTTAAGGAATCCCTTTATTACATTGAAATCAGCAACGGCGGATTCATTCGTACGTAAAAATTCTCCTATTTCCTGTGCTGTTTGTTCCGGTGACTTTTTAGACGTTCTTAAGAAAGGGAAAACCACTAATGTAAGATGTCCTTTAAACTCCTTTTTTGTCTTTTGCAACTGTATCTGTTCTGCGTGAACTTCAGCGCCGTACAATGCTTGAATACCTTTGATAATTGACTGGGTGATCTGCTGTTCGATACTCATAAGATATGCTTTATTTTTCTGATTTTCAATTTTGACTGCAAAGGTAATATTAAAGGATAATATTTATCTTATCCCGGATAAAGATTATGTTTAACCCATTTCCAAGTGAGACTCGAAAAAGGTTTCATCCAAAATAGATAATGAAAGAGTAAACCCTTGAGTTTCCGACAATTTATTTGAAATCCACAACCCAAGACCCGAGCCTTCAGCCTGTAACGGTTTGACGTTATAAAAAGACTTTTTCAGAAGTGAAATGTCTGGTTCAATATCTTCTCTTATTTCATTTCTTATAAATATAGATATACCATCTTGTTCTTTTTTAGAAACGATCTCAATAACTTATCTATATCGGCTTGTAAGATAAAATCTTCATCAGCTGGCAGGAATAAAACCTTGAAACGCAATCCACGATCACTAGCTTTCTCTTTGTGTCGAGCAATTGTATTCATTATCATATCCGGCAAATGGCATGTAGTTTTGAATATTTTAAAATGCTCACTTTGTAATTCACTTAATAAGAGGAAATCATTGACCATCTGAGCCATTCGCTTTATATCCTGCAATTGCTGTTGGTATAGCAAAACGTTATCTTCCTGCAATGATTTATCCTGCAATAACACTTGTAATCGGGTCTGCATAACTGCTAAAGGCGTTCTTAACTCATGAGAGGCAGAAGCTAAAAAAGCGTTTTGTTGCTCACTCTGTTCCTTTATCCGAAGCAGCATCCGGTTAAAAGATTGAGTAAGTTGTTTTAATTCGTCTTCGTTACCCGGATCACGCAACAACTCTGTATTATTAAGTAGATCAGTCGTACTGGCTAAATGTATAACCTCCCTCACCGGTTTGATAAGCTTTCCCGATAACCAAAAGCCTAAAACAATAGCTAAAAAAGTTTCAAATAAGAATGCCAGGATGAGTAAAAATATAATCCGTTTTATCGATTGTTCAACTTCCGAAGATGAAGTGGAATATATGATAGTGAAATACCCTTCCTCCGTTTCTTCGGTTATGCGTACATGCCGATCGTTCATTAATTGGCTGAATAACGGCGGAGGAGGCACAAAAAGCGTATCGACCGTATCATAAAAGTCCGTATAAATCAAAAGAAAGTTCTCATTTTGCTCCGGCAAAGGAACAATCTTCGGATTTATACTGGTACTTCGTGTTATGATAGTCGCCTTTGTCGTCATCTGCTCGTCAGAACTTTTCCATATAATTCTTTTAAATTCATAGAAGAGTGTCATATTACAGATGATCCTTAAACATGTAAAGCCTCCGGCGAAATAGATGCAGGCTTTTGTCCTGAGAGTGATATGTATATGTTGAGACTTCAAAACAAACTTATGTCATTTCTTTTCTCCTTTTAAACAATATCCCAATCCTACTACTGTTTCAATAAGAGGGTTATCGAATCCTTTTATCTACTTTCTGGCGGAGTTGATATATATGAACCTCAACGATATTACTTCCCGGATCGAAATTTATATCCCATACATATTCCAGTATCTGGCTTTTACTTATTATGAGGTTAGCATTGCGGGCTAAGTATTCCAGTAGAAGAAATTCCTTAGCGGTAAGCCTGATCTCCGTATCATCCCGGTAAACCCTTCTGGCTATCCTATCGATTGTCAAATCTTCAATATGTATTTTGCTGATCTCATTATCCGTTTGTTTTTTATTAATCACACGGATACGTGCCAAAAGCTCATCCCATTCAAATGGTTTTCTAATATAATCTACAGCACCCAGATCCAGACCTTTTACAACATGCTCCGTTTGAAAAAGTGCACTTATAATTATAACAGGTGTCTTTACACCAAAACTCCTGAGATTTTTAAGAAAATCAAAACCATTTATTCCGGGAAGTATCAAATCAAGAAGTATCAAATCAAAACTACCTGAAGATGCTAATTCAAGCCCTTTCAAACCGTCATTCGATTTTTCAATAGCATATCCTGCTTGTTTAAGCCCCTTTTCAATGAAAGAGGCCAAACTTAGTTCATCTTCAATAATTAATATTTTCATTCGGGTTGACTCCGTTTATTTTACGACATATTGAGTCCCATTAACCGATATAGTCTGACAGCGTACAATCTGATAATCTTGGGACTGTACATGTCCTTCCTTTAACCTTTTAAGCACTCCCGTATACCCAATCATGTCTCCGGGCTTGACCATTTCCATTAATTGCCTGGCAACATGGGGAGGAATCTTTAGAATGGTCCCGTTCTTCATTATATAACCACAGGCATCTCCATGTTTATTTATTTGTACTTCAGCAATCTCACTGTTATCGTTTACAAATGTTTCCTGTACCGGAATCGCTCGGGGCTGCGGTTTCTGGTCGTATATAGTTTTCCCATTTCCGGTAGCATCCATCAATTTCAGCTCTTCCTCTCCTTCTCTATTGTATTTTAAAACACCATTGACTGTAAGAACTTTCCCGACAGACATCATTTGTTCACCCAAATGAGGAGGAAATTTTACAAAATATCTTCTGTTATTTTCCGATAAGAGATTTAAACCGTCATAAACAAAATCATCGTTATAAGTCCATTCTACTACTGTCCCGCTGACGGTTGTCAATTGCTCTAATCCCTTATCTTTGGGTCCTCTGTGTTTTAATTGGGATAAGGCCGGGAAAGAAGATAAAAACAACAACCCTATTGCTACAGATAGTATATAATAGTTTTTCATTTTCAAGTGCATTTATTGTTTAAAACTTATATCCTAACACAAAAAAGAAGTTCTGATTCTTATATAATTCTTTCTTGCGTTGATCTATATCCAATAAACCTTGCTCATAATTTATTGTAAATAAAACTCTATGCAGTTCCAGTCCTATGCCACCGCCTAATCCCAGATCAAAACGCTTTAGTCCGGTTTTACTGAAAACATCCTGTTTCTTCTTAGCGCCGGTATCTGCTTTTCCACTTATTCCATAGGCGACGTAAGGCCCTAAGTTAATTACAATTTTCTTATTAACAGCAAAAGGCACTTTATAAGCTATGGCTACCGGAATTTGCAGGTACATCTGATTTAGCTGATTTGTTTCTCCTTTATGCTCAGGGCTGAATCTTACTCCTTTAGTTGTAAACTCCAGTCCGGATTGTAAATAAAAGTCATTTTTCAATAACTGGTCTACAAATACTCCTAATTTGAATCCGGCTTTCACTTTTTTATTGTATCCCGGCAGCTCTTCAGTCGATGCATTGGATAGATTTAAACCGGCCCGAACATTCCATTCTGTCTTTTTTTCCTGTGCGAATAAAAACGAAGAAGAAATGATAAAGAATAATAATAAAGAAATTCTTGTCTTCATAATCATGTTTTTTAAAATAAACTTCTGCGCAGAAAGCATTTTTAAGCAGAGTGTAGCGAATTAGCTGTGACAGCGTTCGTTATGCTCTGTTTTGCTTTATAATACAAAAGGCAGAAAAGCATATTTAGGCAGAACACAGCAGTAGTTTCGTTACTATCCCGTTACTTAGACAATGATGCAAATCCTTTGCTAATGGGTTTTTATTCAGTGGTTTGCGTAGTTTTGCATAGCATCAGATAACTCAATGATAACTAATTTTGTAACCAGAAAAAACATTGAGTTATGAGGTCAACATTCAAAGTATTATTTTACGTGAAGAAAGGTAGTGAAAAACCTAACGGGAACCTGCCTTTGATGTGCCGTATTACGGTGGACGGCGAGGTTAAACAGTTCAGCTGCAAAATGGATATTCCACTTCGACTGTGGGATGTGAAGAACAATCGCGCACCGGGTAAGAGTGCGGAAGCGCAAAAAATCAATCGTGCTATCGACAAAATTCGAGTGGATATAAACCGCCGTTATCAAGAGCTGATGCAGACGGACGGCTACGTTACCGCCACCAAGTTGAAAAACACCTATCTCGGAATCGGGGTAAAGCAAGAAACGCTGTTAAAGCTATTCGAGCAGCACAACGCCGAATTTGAGAAGAAAGTAGGCTATAGCCGGGCGCAAGGCACTTTCGCCCGTTATCGTACCGTCTGCAAACATATCCGGGAGTTTCTTCCCTCTACTTATCACCGGGAAGATATACCGCTTAAAGAATTGAATCTGACATTTATCAACGATTTCGAGTACTTTCTGCGGGAAGAGAAAAAATGTCGTACCAATACCGTGTGGGGATATATGATTGTATTGAAACATATTATTTCCATTGCACGGAATACAGGGTTGTTGCCGTTTAATCCTT
>DAMCDT010000211.1:0-7098 GCA_032058265.1 Tannerellaceae bacterium | reverse complement strand
TTGTGCTCAGGATTCCATTCAGCAAAAGAGGTCATCCCGAAGTAAAAGCGCTGTGTTTGAATTGTCCCGGTCATTGGAAGAAAATAAATCCGATGATGCTATTGCTGCTGATTATGAGAAAGTAGCCAGGGAGTTTATCGATAAAGGGGAATATTCTAAAGCAGAAGATTATTTTGACAGGGCTCGTAAGTTGTATGTGAAAAATAATAATAAGGAGAAAATAGCATACATCGAGCGGGAAATAGCTAAAGTACAGGAATTACAGGATAATCTTAACGCTGCTATTGTTAGTTATAAAAATGCAAGCCGTTTATCTCAGGATAACCTTTTAAAGGAAATAAATAATAATGATGCTCAACGATTACAGAATATCAGTAACCCACAGAAGCAATCAACGTATATCCAAAAAAATATTGATTTATTGAATACAGTACCAACCGATAATGATGAAGATAGAGCAATAGCCTTTTCACAAATGGCACAGGTGAATGTGGAAATGGATAATAAAGAAGAAGCGGTTAGTAATTTGCAGTCTGCATTAGAAGTTTCACAGAAACCATCACAGTCAATCCAAATGAAGCGGGAAATCGCTAATATATACGCTTCAAAAGACGATATTGATAAAGCAATCGAAGTAAACGAACAAATTCTTGAAGAGGCTGAACAAACACAAGATACTAAAGTGCAAATTGAACAATTGCGGACACTTTCATCTAATTATGCAGAAAAGCAACAGTTGTCAAAATCAATTGCATCACTTCAACAAGCATATCAACTTGCTTTACAGGAAGGAAATACATTGGAAGCAAAAAATAGCCTTGAATTATTGGTTACAAAATACCAAAAGGAAAATAATAATAAGAAAGCACTGGCAGTTTACGCAGATTTTATATCAAAGTTAGAGCCTCTTGTAAAATCAGATAGTACCTTAATTGATGAGAAGGCCTTTCTGGTTCATGAAGAAAAGATTGCTCAATTGGAAAGAGAACGTGAATTAAAAGATGAGCTTATTAGGAAAAAGAATATTACTAATTATATTTTGATTGTATCAATTGTTCTTATATTTATTTCTCTTATTATTATCGTTAAGGTGCTCTATTCGGTTATGATGAAGAATAAAAAGATCGCCCTTCAATCTTTACGTCGTGAAATGAATCCGCACTTTATTTTCAATAGCCTGAACAGCGTCAATCAATTTATAGCGCAAAATAATGAATTAGAAGCAAATAAATATTTAACTTCTTATTCCAGGCTTATGCGTAATATGATGGAGAACTCAAATAAAGACTTTACGCCCTTATCCACTGAACTGGAACAATTGAAAGAATACCTTGATCTCGAATATATGCGTTTTCATGATAAGTTTACTTATCAGATTAATATGGATGAAAATATAGATACAGATGTACTTATTCCAAATATGCTTATACAACCCCAACTAGAGAATGCCATTTGGCATGGACTTCGCTATCGTGAAAGCAAAGGAATACTACAATTGAATATAACTCAGAAGGATAATAATATATATGTTGTTATTGACGATAACGGTATCGGTTTACAAAAAAGTAAAGAACTAAAAACAAAACATCAAAAAGTGCATCAATCAAGAGGGTTGTCTAATACAATCGAGCGGATCCAGTTATTAAACAGTCTGTATAATTGTAAAATTACAATGAATATTAAAGATAAGCAAGATGAGGAAGGTGTAATAGTTAGTTATTGTTTCCCAATAAAAGATATCAAAAAATGAATACCATACAGAAAATAAAGAGTGTAATTGTTGAGGATGAACTAGCCGCTCGCGAGGCGTTGAAGAGGTACTTAGAAAAATATTGTCCGCAAATTGATTTAATAGGAGAAGCTCATAATTGCAAAGAAGCTATCCCTTTATTGCATGAACTAGAACCTCAATTAGTCTTTTTGGATGTTGAAATGCCTTTTGGAAATGCTTTTGATGTATTAGAAGGATGTAAAGACCTTTATTTTGAAACGATATTCGTTACAGCTTTTTCGGAATATTCCTTAAGGGCTCTTAACCAAAGCGCTGCTTATTATTTATTAAAACCGGTAAGTATTGAAGAACTTATCTTGGCCGTAAATAAGGTGCAACAACATATTATCAATAAAGAAGTATTTAATCGTAATAAAATACTCGTAGAAAACTTCCGTGAACCTCGGCCAGAGAACCAAAAAGTTATTTTACCAACGCTGGAGGGTTTTGAAGTAATAAGGATGGAAGATATTGTCCGTTTACAAGGTAATGGTAATTTTACAGATATCTATCTCACCGGAAAGCAAAAGAAAATGGTATGCCGTTTTCTCAAATATTTTGCCGAGTTACTTCCATTTCCTTTTGTCAGAGTTCACAAGTCGCACATTATTAACTTTAACCGTATCAAATCCTACCATAAAGCTTCCGGTGGGTACGTTATTTTAGATGACGATACAGAAATAGAAATATCTTCCAGCTATAAAGAAAGCTTTATGCGATTATTTAAATAAAAAGCACATGCCTTTAAATATGACATGTGCTTTATTAATATTAATGATTGGATAATTATTGAATAATAATCTTTTTTACGTCGTTGCCTAATTTTACTATATAAAGGCCATTAGGTAATGATATGCGTGTTTCTCCTGGAGAAACATTTTGCTTCACATAAAGCTTTCCAATCAAGGAATAAACAGAGAGTTCCGACGAAGTTTCAGTGTTAATAACAACAGAACCATTGTCTGTATATATATTCTTAGATAATGAGGACGGGGCTTCTACACCCACAGCATTTCTTTTGAATGGTATATCAGGCTGGTTTGGCATACCTGCAATTTTAGGGAGATAATTATAATCAGGAATTTCCCATACAGTCTCTAAGTTCCATTGGTTAACCGGTTGAGAACTTAATTTGTATTCCCAATTGGCACCATCGCGTCCATTTGCTCCATTTTCCCATTGACTATTATTCAGGATAACAGCATAATTGTTTTTTAATTGTGCTTTATTTATAATACTGCTGATTCTACCTTGATAATATCTACCTCCACCGATTAGCTCATTTAAGTAAACTAAACAGTTTGTAATCATAACTTTTGAATTCTGTGCAACACCTATTTGTCCAACAATACCACCGGATGTTGTTGCCGATTTAACCGATCCGGTAACAAAACAGTTTTTTATAGTAAAAATTGCAGGATCATAAGAAGATATACTACCCGTGATTCCACCAACATAATTCTCCGCTTGGATATTAGAATTTACATAACTATCTTGTATGATAAAAGTTGAATTGTTTTTTGCTTCACAATCTCCAATTAAACCACCTACCATCATTGTTCCAGTTACCTTTCCAAGGTTAATTAGTTTTTCCAGTTTTACTTGACCATTATCTATATATATATAGCCAATCATGCTTCCTGTTGTTGAACTTCCATTAACAGTTACATTACTTTTGATATTACTTAATTCAAAACTTCCATTAAAGATTTCAACAGATCCTACCAATGCAGCTACCAAATAGGTAGAACTATAAACAGAACCTTTTTCAAGTATCAAATTAAGTATTTTAGCCCCATTTGTCGCAATCCCGAATAAACCATAGCCTTTACGATAACTTTCCAGCCAATCTGCATTAATAAATAAATTAGATATTGTATGTAAGTTACCGTTAAATGTACCTTTAAACTGTGAAAACTTTCCTGAACCAACAGATGATCCACCAATAGGAGTCCAATGTGTTCCTTTCAAATCTATATCTGTTTCCAAATGGATTGTTTTACCTTCAAATGTGATATTTTGTTTGTTTACTAAATCTGCTACTCCGGCGAATTCGGCTGCGGATGTTATGTAATATTCCGTTTGTGCCGGATCATACCATTCGGTATTTCTGCTACCGTCCCAAGTAGAAACTTGAGCGCTTATATTAAAACTTAAAAATGATAAGAGAAAGAAAAGTAAAATATGTTTCATAAAAAAATGTTTTAAATATAGAGACAAGTTTATCTTGCCTCTATGTAGTTATTTATAATCCACTAAAATCTACATTATCAAATATGAGAGAAGGTATCCGCCAACTGGATGATTCCCTTACGTCGTTTCCTATTTCTAAAAGATTACTCCATAGAGTAAGCATATTACCGGTAATATTCATTTCGGAAATAGGTTGAGTTAGTTTTCCGTTTTCAATCAGGAAGCCTTCAATACCAAAAGAGAAATCCCCTGTCGAACTGTTTGAATTACCTCCGTTAAATCCGGTAATCAAGATGCCTTTATCTAGAGTTGCTACTAAACCGTCAACGTTTTTATTACCCATATTCATGGTAAGGATAGATGGTCCGCTAATGGTTGGTGCAGTAGCTAATTTATTTGCATTATATGTATCTATATAGTAAGTCTTTAAAACACCATTTTCGAATACAGGCATACGTTTGGTTCTTACGCCTTCATAATCGAAGTAACGTGCACCACGTTTCCTATGCATGTGTGGATCATCGATAAGGGTCATTTTCTCATTGAGAACTTTCTCAGATAATTTATCAAGTAGGAAAGAATTCTTTTGTTGGATAGATGAGCCATTAATAGCACTTATTAATGGAGATATTAACCTGCTTGAATTCATATTATCCACAACCATGGGATATTTGCCTGAAGCGATCTTCTTTTGACCAAGCTTTCGTATAACTCTTTCCAATGCTTTGCTTCCAATGCCGTCTTTTACCATGGTATCATAAAAGATAGAAGAGTCATACCAATATGATTCAGGACGGGCTTCGCCTTCTCCTTTAATGCTGACACTTCCTACTAATGTGTAAGAGGAAGAGGCGTTTTCTCCTTCAAAACCATTACTTGCCACTATATAACCGGCACTCATATTATCACCATACGATGAAGTTGAAGATATGATCCGTGGATCTTTCCCCATGATCTCATCACATACTTTCATCGCCAGATCTTTTTTATTATCCGGATCGATAGAATCGAAGCGGGGATCTAATAATTCAAGGTCCTTACCGCCTCCTTTATAATACGATGACGGATCAGGTAAGGTACGTGCCAGATCTTCTGATAGGTAACGGGTGGAATCGATACCGTTCTTAATAAACTTTTCCAGTTCAGCTTTATCCAGACGGTTTGTAGAAAAAGAACCGTAACGTCCATCAACAAAAAGATGGATGACCAAGCTACTTTCTGATGCTTGTGTGAGCCGGTCGATCTTCATGTCGCGGACCTCAAATGAACTTTCGGTTCCGGTGTATAGACTTACGCGTGAAGCCTGGCAACCGTTCTTCAGGGCATAGTCCATTGCCCATTGTGCTAATTTTTTATCTTCGTTTGTTATCATATCAGCTTTCTCCTCCCACAGTAAGTTTACTAACTAAGGCAGATGGCATACCGCAAGTAACCGGACAGGATTGGCCGTCTTTTCCGCATGTCCACGTTCCATTATCCATCTCATAATTATTACCGATCATTGTCATGTCTGCTAATGCTTTCGGCCCGTTACCAATTATGTTGACATCTTTTATTGGCTGGGTTAATTTACCGTCTTCAATCAAATATCCGTTTTTAACAAAGAAAGTGAAATCTCCGGCACCTATCTGTACTTGTCCGTTTGTAAACGTTGCAGCAAATATTCCTTTCTTTACTGTAGAAATCATGTCTTCTTCGGTAACGTTGCCTGCTTCCATATAAGTAGCACGCATGCGTGGGATCGGCATCATACGGAAAGATTCCCGGCGTCCGTTGCCCGTAGAAGGAATACCGTAATGCTTTGCACTGATGCGGTCGTGCAGATAACTTGTCAGGACGCCTTCTTTAACAATATATGTTTTTTGTCCATCCACGCCATCATCATCAATATTAACTGATCCGCGGTTGAATGGAATTGTACCATCGTCTACAACATTAATATGCTCGTTACATATCTTTTTATTTAACTGATCGGAGAAGATCGAGATATTCTTACGATTAAAGTCGGCTTCGAAAGCATGGCCTATCGCTTCATGTAGTAAGATACCCGAACCACCGGCGCCCATTACTACCGGCATTTCACCTCCTTTAGGTTTCACTGCCTGGAATAGAATAGATGTTTTCTCTACCGCTTCTTTTGCAATGGTTTCAATGATATCACCTGTTAGGAATTCCGTTCCCATGCGGTATGCACGTGACGCATAAGAATTTTCAATTTTGCCGTCTTCCTGCATGATACAAACAGCAGAAAGTGTAACCATCGGTCGATAGTCATAATACATTACTCCTTCCGAGCTACAGAAGAAGATATGGGAAGTTGTGTCACCCAATGATGCATTAACCTTCATCACTCGTTTATCCAGTTCGAATATCCTGTCGTTTATTGCTTGTAAATAGGGCGTTTTCTCCTTAACAGCCATTTCATCCCACGCCGTTTTTACTTTATAGTAATTATGTATAACCGGTTTTTCAGTGAGATTAACGGGAGCTTTGCCCGCTGAACCATTGGCAATACGGGCAGCAGTTCGGGCAGCTTTCAGCATTTCTTCCAATGTTACGTTCTCCACATAAGCATATCCTGTTTGATCGCCTGCCAAGACACGTACGCCCATCCCGAAATCGATATTGGAAGAGGCGCGATTAACGGCTCCATCCTGCAAACCGATGTTATTGCGGTATGTATGTTCAAAGAATAAATCGGCATAATCGCCTCCTTTTTCCAATGCTGCTGTCAGCACCTTTTTCAGATCACTTTCACTTACACCAAAATGGTTAGTTGCAAACGAGATACCGGTTGCCCTGTCGGTAGCAGCATTAACAATCCCTCCCATGATAGAGGGAGCCGCTAATGAGCCAAGCATTACCATACCTCCTGTTTTAATAAAATTACGTCTTCTCATTTCATTCAAATTGAAAATTGAATTGAAAATTGGCCTTAGCCAAAATTGAAAATTGAAAATTATTTTTTCAGCCTCAATCTCAATTCTTTATTATTATGATTCTTATTAATTCTTGTATTTTGTTTTCCATTTTTAATTTTCCATTTTCAATTTATGAAAGTTGTCCTGCAACTTTCATAACGTTTGCCGGGGGACGTTCAGCTAATAGTTCTTTCTTCATAAAGTCCATATATG
>DAMCDT010000210.1:0-7125 GCA_032058265.1 Tannerellaceae bacterium | reverse complement strand
GCCACGGAAGACATTCGTTTTGCCAAACACAGCGGTATCGACGCGATAGGATTATTCCGTGCGGTTGTAAAGCGTGTTATTTTCATGCAGAAGAGTGCCGGCGGCGGTAGTACGATTACGCAGCAGCTTGCCAAACAATTATATTCACCGAGTGCGGATAATGTGGCGGAGCGTGTGCTGCAAAAACCTATCGAATGGGTAATTGCCGTCAAACTGGAACGTTACTATACGAAAGAGGAGATCATCAATATGTATCTTAATAAATTTGATTTCCTATATAACGCAGTGGGGATACAATCAGCAGCCCGTACTTATTTCTCTACCACGCCCAAAGCTTTAAAAACTGAGGAAGCAGCAACACTAGTTGGCATGTGTAAAAACCCTTCTTATTTTAATCCTATCCGTCATAATGAACGGACTCGTGGTCGCAGAAATGTCGTTTTATCGCAAATGGCTAAGGCCGGATATATTACAGAGGCCGCCCGTGATTCATTATCAGCATTGCCTTTAACGATCCGCTTTTCACGTATTGACCATAACGAAGGATTGGCGCGTTATTTCCGTGAATATCTCCGTATGACATTGAATGCTAAAAAGCCTGAACGGAGTAATTACCGCGGTTGGCAAATGCAGAAATTCCAGGAAGATTCCGTAGCATGGGAAACGAATCCTTTATATGGCTGGTGTAATAAGAATAAAAAAGCAGATGGTTCCAATTATAATGTATATACGGATGGCCTGAAGCTCTATACTACGATTGACACACGTATGCAGCAATATGCTGAAGAAGCCGTCCGCGAACATATCGGAGGAACTCTTCAACCGTCTTTCTTTAAGGAAAAAGCAGGAAGAAGTTACGCTCCATTCTCCTGGGACCTTTCGACAGCGCAGGTAGATACTATCCTAACAAAGGCTATGCAGAATACAGATCGATACCGTACACTGAAGAAAAATGGGATGGAAGATGAAGAAATAAAGAAAGAGTTTAAAATACCCGTTGAAATGTCAGTATTTAGTTGGAATGGACCGATAGACACTATTATGTCGCCATGGGATTCGATCCGGTACCACAAAAGTTTCCTTCGTTCAGCATTTATGGCAATGGATCCGCGCAACGGTCATGTGAAAGCTTATGTAGGAGGGATTGATTTCAATACCTTTAAATATGATATGGTAAACGGCGGGCGCAGGCAGATCGGCTCGACGATGAAGCCTTTCCTTTACTCCTTAGCAATGCTTGAAGGGATTACTCCATGCGACCAGATGCTGCATGTACAACAACAATTGACAGATGAAAACGGACGTCCCTGGACACCACGTAACGCCGGGGCAAAAAATGTAGGGGAAATGGTTACCATTCAATGGGGATTACAGAATTCATCCAATTGGGTAACCGCTTATCTTATGAAACAATTGTCTCCCTATACCCTGGTTCGTTTACTTCATTCCTTCGGTTTGACCGGCCATATCGATCCGGTTGTTTCCCTCGCGCTGGGTACTCCTGATATTTCAGTGGGAGAGATGGTAGGGGCTTATAGTGTATTTGCCAATAAAGGAATCAGGGTAGAACCTCTGTACGTCACCCGGATTGAAGATTCTTTTGGGAATACCATAGCGACTTTTAACCCGTCGATGCGGGAAGTGCTGACGGAAGAAGCCACTTATAAAATGCTGCATATGTTACGCAGTGTAATGGATGGTGGAACCGGAAGCCGTATACGTTACCGTTATAACCTCCGTGGACCGATGGGTGGAAAAACCGGAACGACACAAAACCATTCGGACGGCTGGTTTATGGCATTTACCCCGAGTTTAGTTGGCGGATGCTGGGTAGGAGGGGAGGAACGCTCTATTCACTTTGACGGAATGACTTCCGGCCAGGGAGCCAGTATGGCACTTCCAGTTTACGGGCTCTTCATGCAGAAAGTTTATGCTGATCAAAGCCTCGGTTATTCCGAGACAGAAGCCTTTGATGTTCCGCCGCAATATGCTAATCCCTGTAAGTCATCGGATGGACAACGGATAGTCGATCCTTCCACATCGATAGGCGGTATTGATAAAATGTTCGAATAAGCTAAATAAAAAGGACGTTAGCAAAAATAAATAGCTAACGTCCTTTTTTATTTAGGAAGTTACCAAAATAATTTCTTTAATTAGCGCGATGACTTTGGGTATGGCCGCTTCTACCCGCGGCGTTAACTCCGTCCCCACCTGGCTTATATCTTCGGCTGAAATAACGATCAGGTCTATGTCGGGCAACTCTCCACATAAAAGCATTGCTTCGATCATATCGCGAAGCCCAATTTCGTGCGCGCTCATGAGAGGAGGGAAATCGGAAGCATAACGTGGCTTTATTAAACGTACCGTTCCCGGAGGTTGATTATCCAACGTCGCATCGATCATAATGATCCGTTGATAATCCTGTAGCCAGCTAAGCAGATGAAGTCCTCCGGTGCCGCCATCCATCAAGGTGATATCAGAGGGTAATTGCTCTTTTTCCAAAGCATGGATCACATGTATTCCTACGCCTTCGTCCTTTAATAACAGATTACCTACGCCCAGCACAAGCGTTTTCATTTGTGTTGTGCTGATTTGGTGATTATCTCTGCTGTTTCGGTAATCTCTTCTTCAGTGGCTACTTCTTCTTCAATAAATTTCCATCCTCCGATCATAGATGATGTTACGCCCCGCCGTTCGATATAGTCGTGGTAGAATACCAGGTAGATATGTACGATAGCAAACAAGATAAAGAACCACATGAGGAAATGATGTATCTGTCGTGCCATCAGGTCGCCTCCCAAAATAGGAACTGTCCAGGCAAATAATTGCGGCAAAAGCGATTTACTCATCTTTGCATATATGCCAAATCCGGTAACACACTGCAACAGGAAGGCACAGAAGGAAACGAAATAAATAACGCTCGCTAAGGTATTATGACCAATGCTTTCAACAGGTTTGTTTTTAACCATAAAAACATCTGTTTTAACTACATCGAAAAACTCTTTCCATTGTGCTTTCTTGAATGGGATGAAGTTATTCCAATGAGAGTAGCGGTTGCCGACAAATCCCCAATATATGCGGAACATGAAGTTGAAGAAGAAAACGAATGCCGTCACAAAGTGAATAAAACGGATCGTTCCGAACCAATAGCTGAAATTCGCTTCGCTTTCCGTCAGGATAGCAGGCGGATCAGCAATCAGGTAACCGGTTATGCAAAGGATAACGATACAAAGAGCATTCAACCAGTGGAAGAAACGTACGGGTAATTCCCACACATATACTTCACGTAAACGTTTTTTACGGCTTCTCATATCAATCGTTATTTAAAATGTATCCATTTGATGCACATATTTCCCTTCCTCATCATAGAGGTGCACGGCACATGCCAGGCACGGGTCGAAAGAATGTATGGTGCGGAGAATTTCCAACGGCTGGTTCGGATCATGCACCGGAGTACCTATCAACGCTTCTTCGTAAGCAGAACGTTGGCCTTTCTCATCCCTTGGAGAGGCATTCCACGTTGTAGGAACTACCATTTGGTAGTTTTTGACCTTCTTGCCGTCGATAACAATAAAATGTGCCAATGCTCCGCGCGGGGCTTCGCTGAGACCTACACCTTTTGCTTTGTCAGGCCATAACTTTGTTTTCCATAACGAATGATCTACCATACGGGTATCGCCATGTTGAAGGTTTACCATCAATTTATCAAAGAAATCGAGCGCCCAATCAGCAATAAGTTTTGATTCAAGCCCACGTGCGGCGGTTCGTCCCAGTGTCGAGAATAAAGCTTCGGCAGGCAAATCGAGTTGTTTTAATGTATCATCTATTAAAGTTTTATGAGGTTCCATACCTGAAGCATAAGCAACCAGCATCCGGGAGAGTGGACCTACTTCCATGGGTTGCTCTTTCCACCGTGGCGTTTTGATCCAGCTATATTTATCTTCAACATCCAAATGTTTATAGGGAGGTTTCGGACCGGTATAATTCAGGTTCGTTTCTCCGTCATACGGATGAAGCCCTGTTTTATCCCCGTCCTTATAATTATACCAGGAATGATAGATATATTCTTTTATTTCATCCGGAGAGTTAGCATCAACCGGGTGGACTTTACTCAGATCACGATTCAGGACAATACCCCGTGGCATCAGGAAACTTTCGGTTGCTCCATATTCGTATAAAGGGAAATCACCATAGGCTAAATAGTTTGAAACACCTCCGCCTATCTTACTCCATTCATCTTTGTATACTTCAGCTATCAGTAACAGGTCAGGAATGTATACCTGGTCGATAAATGTCTTCGCCTGCTCTAACTTTTGTTTTACGAAAGCTAAACGTTCTGCGTTGATGGCGTTTGCTTCATTCAGGTTAATGCTACAAGGCATACCGCCCACTACAAAATTAGGATGCGGATTCTTTCCTCCGAATACGGTATGAACCTTTACCACTTCTTTTTGCCATTCCAATGCTTCCAGATAATGAGCCACCGCAATCAGGTTTTGTTCAGGGGTTAATTTATAAGCGGGATGCCCCCAGTAACCTTTGGCAAAAATACCCAACTGTCCGCTTTCAACGAATTTTTTTATGCGTTCTTGTATGGCGGTAAAGTAACCTGCTGAACTTTTTGGCCAGGGAGAAAGCTTTTGTGCTGCTTCGGAAGCTGCTGCGGGATCGGCCTTTAAGGAGGAAACAACGTCTACCCAGTCCAGTGCATGCAAATGATAGAAATGGACTACATGGTCATGCATATATAAGGTGGCCGCCATGATATTCCTGACTAACTCTGCATTAGGGGGAACTACAATGCCCAGAGCGTTCTCGACTGCCCTGACGGAACAAAGCGAATGCGTTGAAGTACATACGCCGCAAACACGTCCGACAAACGCCCATACATCGCGCGGATCGCGGCCTTTTACTATGGTTTCGATTCCGCGCACCATTGTACCGGAACTATAAGCTTCTTTAATCCTGCCTCCTTCAATTTCTGCTTCGACCCGCAGGTGGCCTTCAATACGTGTGATCGGGTCAACAACTATTCTTTCTGACATAATATGCTTTTTAAAAACGATTAATGATTAACGGTTAACGATTAAACTATTTTGTTAACTTGTTGGTAATTAGTAATTAATCATTAACCATTAATCATTCTCTGAAGTCTCGTCATTATCAATTAATTTCTTTTTACGGATATTCGTTGCGACAGCATGAACGGCTATCCCTGCCACAGTAGCAGCGCCGACAACCAGTCCGATCTGGTCGGCCGTTGCTTCAATACCGAATCCGGTAGCGTCGGGGATATGCTGATAGAACGGAGCATTGTCCCAGAAGTCGGCCTCGCTACATCCGATACAGGGATGCCCGCTTTGTATAGGGTAGCTGACTCCTTCATTCCACTTGATAATACCGCAAGAGTTATATGTATTCGGACCTTTACAGCCTACCTTATATAAGCAATAGCCTCTCTTTGCATTTTCATCATCGAAGCTTTCAACAAATAACCCCGCATCAAAATTAGCCCGGCGGTAGCAGGTATCATGTACACGGCGTGAATAAAAAGCTTTCGGACGTCCTAAACCATCCAGTTGCGGAACCGTACCGAATGTGAGGAGATGAACAATTACTCCGGCCATTACCTCAGCAATAGGAGGACACCCTTGTACATTGATAACAGGTTTTCCACGAATGATCTTATGAGCCGGTTTAGCTCCGGTAGGGTTCGGATTGGCAGCCTGTACGCATCCGGCGGAAGCACAATTCCCCCAGGCGATGATTGCTTTTGCTCCTTTCGCTGCTTCTTCCACAATCTGTAGGGCGCTTTGTCCTCCTACACAACAGTAGGCTTCGTTCTTTGTAGGAATAGAACCTTCTATAAGAAGTACGTATTCGCCATAATATTTCTTCATGGTTTCTTCTTTGCACGCTTCAGCCTGATGCCCGGCGGCAGCCATCAATGTTTCCGTATAATCTAATGAGATCTGATCGAAAAGAAGAGTAGCCAGTACCGGATGTGCGGTACGAATAAATGATTCACTGCAACATGTACACTCCTGTAAATGTAACCAGATAATGGGAAGCCGTGGTTTGGTTTCAAGAGCATTCACCACTTGTGCGACACCACTTGATTCTAGCCCCATCCATGCTGCCATAGCTGTACAAAACTTAAGGAAATCCCTTCGCGAGACACCTTTTTTTCGGCATTCCTCATAGAATGATGGTCTTTTTTCTTCCATACAGTTCAGTATTTAATGTAATATATCTTTTTCTTTTCCTCTAATTAGCAGATACGGGGTAATTGTTCACCTGTTAGCATATCTATAATCCTGCTACCTCCATAAAGTGTTTTCATTCTTACCATAGGTTTACCCTTTTTAATCCGTCCTATGATTGCCGCTTGCTTTCCCTCCCGAAAGCTTTTGACAATTCGAAGTGCATTATCCGCTTCTTTTTCCGGTAGGATAATAAGGACAATACCTTCGTTTGCGATATAAAGCGGATCAAGCCCTAATATCTCTGATGCGGCTCTAACAGGCTCCGGAACCGGGAGTGCTGATTCTTCCAGGACAATCTCTACCGAAGCAGCCTGAGCGATTTCATTTAATGTAGTTCCTACGCCTCCCCGCGTAGGATCCCGTAAAGTATGCACTTCTCCTATACAATCTAACAGTCCGTAGATCATATTGTTTAAAGGATAAGTATCGCTTTTCAGCTCTGTTCCGAAACCAATACTTTCCCTGGCGGATAAAATGGTTATGCCGTGCACACCGATCGGACCACTGCAAATAATGACATCACCCGGACGAGCTTGCTCCGGTGCGATCTGTATATTATCCGGAACTATTCCGATCCCGCTTGTATTAATAAATATTTTATCGCACTTGCCTCGTTCTACTATTTTGGTATCTCCTGCGATTATTTTAACTTCCGCCAGATCGGCAGCTCTTTTCATGGATTGCACAATCCTATGCAAATCAGCTAAAGGAAGCCCCTCTTCCAAAATAAATCCGGCGGTAAGGTAAAGTGGTTTGGCTCCGCAACAGGCAAGATCGTTTACTGTGCCGTTTATGGCAAGGTCACCTATATCACCTCCGGGAAAGAAGATCGGATCCACCACAAAGGAATCTGTCGAAC
>DAMCDT010000209.1:0-7154 GCA_032058265.1 Tannerellaceae bacterium | reverse complement strand
CAATATTTTAATTCCTAAAAGGACTAATATACATCCTCCCAGCAGATCTAATTTAATAGTGAGCTTCTGCCCTAAATAACTTCCCGCATAGACACCGATAGCAGATAATGCAAAAGTGATAATGCCAATGGTAGAAGCTTGTATGAAAATGGATGTATTTAACAGAGCTAACGTGACGCCAACAGCTAAGGCATCGATACTGGTTGCCATAGCCAGGCCGAACAATACTTTATTATCACATAAACATATAACTTTTCGATCTTCCTTTTTCAGGCTTTCATGGATCATTTTGCCTCCAATATAGCTTAATAGGAGAAAAGCGATCCAATGGTCGAATGCCGCAATATATCCGGAGAAAGTCATGCCAAACAAGAAACCGATAACAGTCATACTTGCCTGGGCAAACCCCATGACAGAGGCAATTTTAAATATATTGTAAGTAGAACATTTATGTATTAAGGCGCCTCCGGTAACAGAAACAGCCATGCTGTCCATGGATAAACCTACAGCAAGTAAAATAATTTCAAACAAGGGCATTTCAGAAACTTTCTTTGCGGACAATTTCTTCTAACGATTTCCGCTTCTTAGGTGTTTTTTCGAATAAATCCGGTTCAGCAGGATATCCGATAGGAATTACGGCTATCGGTTCAACAGTCTCCGGTAAATTAAAATGGGAGTGTAGTAGAGTTGTATCGAAATGGCAAACGATACAAGTGCCTAATTCTTTTTCAGTAGCAGCAAGACATATATGTGTAATAGCGATCCCCGAATCAATATCCAGATGATCTTTATTATCTGAGGAACGTTTCCATGATTGACTGTGGTCCCCACAAACCACAATAAATGCCGGAGCAGATTTAATCCATTCCCTCGGATAACATTCAATAAGTTTATCTTTTCCTTCTTTTTCCGTTATTACTAAAAAATACCACGGTTGATAGTTTACGGCTGAAGGAGCCATTCTCGCCGCTTCCAGGATATAATCCATTTTATCCTGTTCAACCGGAACAGATAAATATTTACGAATGGAGCAACGTTTTCTGATTAATTCCAGTGTATTCATATCTCAGATTCAATATTATACCTGTTACGTCGTGGAGCATTCCTGGAGATCAGTTCTCCTATAAATCCGGCAAGGAATAATTGCGTACCCACAATCATAGCAGTAAGCGAGATATAAAAATAAGGAGAATTTGTTACTAACGGGCGTAAATCGCCGGAATAAATTGAAATTAATTTAAGTGTTAGTACATAAACCAAAGCAATAAACCCTATAAAGAACATAATACTTCCCAGCAGACCAAAGAAGTGCATCGGTTTCTTTCCGAACTTAGAGGTAAACCATAACGTCATCAGATCAAGATATCCGTTGAAGAAACGGCTTAATCCGAACTTAGTAGTCCCATATTTACGGGCCTGATGATGTACTACTTTTTCCCCTATTTTATTAAACCCCGCTATTTTAGCGAGATAAGGTATATAACGGTGCATATCGTTATAAACCTCAATATTCTTTATTACTGAGCTTCTATAAGATTTGAGCCCGCAGTTAAAATCATGTAACTTTACTCCTGAAAATTTCCTTGCGGTAGCATTGAATAGTTTGGTAGGAATAGTCTTGGAAATAGGATCATATCTTTTTTTCTTCCATCCTGATACGAGGTCTAACCCGTCTTCTTTTATCATGCGGTAAAGCTCCGGTATTTCATCCGGGCTATCCTGCAAGTCTGCATCCATGGTGATAACAACGTCACCCTGTGTTTTCTGGAATCCACAATGTAAAGCAGGGGATTTTCCATAATTACGGCGGAACCTGATCCCTTTTACATGTGGAGACTTCTTTTGCAGTTCTTCGATTATTCTCCATGAATTGTCCGTACTGCCGTCATCCACAAATATTATCTCATACGTAAAGTTGTTTTCGTTCATTACCCGCTCGATCCACGCTTGAAGTTCGGGTAACGACTCTTCTTCATTGTATAAAGGAATAACTACTGATATATCCATTTATATATTATTTTCTCCCTGATTAGTTTGATTAATAAAACCTGTAGTATTATTTCTACATAATAACGCAGCTATCGGTATAGAAAGTATAACTCCGTATAAAATATTATTAAATAACCCTTGAATAGCCATTTGTATTGGGGTAGGAGTAGTCATTTTATCGATCGCTTCTTTCATTTGCTCGTTCAGGTCCATCTCTTTCATCATGCTAATCGCCAGATCCATTGAATTATTGATATAATCAGGAGGTGCGAGATATTGGTAAAAGACATAATGGGCGATAGAAACAATTAGCCCTGCAAAGAAATAGAGGAGAATACCGAATTGCCAGGCATGGAAAAAACTGATCTTCCCGCCAATCTGTATTTTATAAGTCTTCGTAAATATATAGGCTAAAACAATGGTAACAGGAGTCAATACCCAATAAACTACTCCCATAGTAGGATAACTAACCCCAAGAATGAAGAAGATGTACTTTATTACCCAGAAAATCCCCAGTAACAAACCATAAAACATGGTGCTTTTGATCAACAGGCTCTTATTCTCTTCCATATTTCACTAATTTAAAATTGAAAATGGAAAATTGAAAACGAAAACACTAAAGATAACTCTTAAATAATTTTCAACTTTCAATTTTCCATTTTCAATTGCAAGCTTGCTTGCTTCTGAGCCTCTTGTCGGATTCGAACCAACGACCCCGAGATTACAAATCACGTGCTCTGGCCAACTGAGCTAAAGAGGCAAGTGGGCAAGCTTACTACATCGCGCCGCTACAACCAAGTACCCTTGCTGCGGTCAAGCCCTGGGGGATTCCGAGGGAGCATGCCGTATAGGACTTACCCGGGTGCAAAAGTAGATATTTTTCTTTACATTGCAAATACCTTTTCAAGAAAAGATTGTCAGGCTGATATAAGGTGTTGAAAAACAAAATATTATTTCAAATAATATAAATGATTTTTCTGTATGTAATGCTTTATAGGAATGATATTACTGGAAATCTGGTAACACGGGTAATAATCATATCAATATTCTACTCAGGTAATTTATTTTTTTGCGGGTTGTTTTCACTTTCAAACATTCTACTTCAAACAGGAAGTTTGCCAATTAAAACGGGACACTACCTAATTAATTATGCTCGTTACTTATTTGTCTCAGGACGAATCAAAGTGAAAACAATGAAAATAAGTGATAACAAAAAAAGAGTTGATATCACCTGTTTAGTTGCTCATACATAGTGATATACAGAGAAAAGTGAAATCAAACCGCAAAAAATAAACATTTTTTGAAGCTTTTTATTATTTCCTTCTTTAAAACTTAAAAGTTACCACAATGATAAAGTAAAGTTACCACAGTGATTTGGAAAAGTTATTACCATCATTCTAAAAAGTTATCACAAACGTTTGACTTTAACATTGTAATGTTATTAATTGATCGTTTTCAGATAGAAACAATTTCTAAATTGATATTGAGTTTGTATGTTAATTAAGTATAGGGATACGGAGAATTGTAAATGAATTGGGTGGACAAGCCATGTCAAAGACAGGTCCGTTCACTGTGTAAGTATCCTCTACGGGCGCTATTTTTGTGGGTTCGGCAAAACTATTTTCATCATCTCCGGATGCGGAAGAAAGCATGATCCGTTTTGCTGTTTTCTCGATAGTACCTGTATTAGCAATATTGATTTCTGTATTCCATGCTGTTGATTCTCCGTTAACTAATTTGATAACCAGTTCTCTTTTTGCTTTATCATAACCGGATATAGCGTAATGCCTTACAACAGGTTTATAAGTATATTCGTATTGTAATTCATTATCCAGGTAGCATTTCCAATTATTACCTTTGATTTCTACTTTAACATCATACCAATGATTAGCTTCAACACTAACGGAATTGCGGTAATCAAAGAGTGAAACCGAGCCTTCTTTATTGATTTCACGAAATATAACGGACTCATTGGTATGGCTACCGATATCTGCCATGAAATATTCATCTTCGCTTTTTCCTCCGAAAAGTACACGGAAACCTTCACGTCCTGAAATTTTGCAGGCTTTAAGTTCAATGGTACAGTCTCCTAATGTTTTATTGTTTAACCATAAAATACCATCTTCATTTTTAGACTGTGAAAGGACATCACCGTTTACTTGCCAATTACCTTGTTTTATTGTCCATGCTTTTGAGAAATCATCCCAGTTTGTCGCGTATATTGTCTGTCCGTTAGCCGTTACTTTAAAGTCTTTGAACTCTGCGCTTGTACCGCTTGTTGCTAAACCAATGGAACCTTTCGGCTGAAAAGGTTTTGTAGGTTCTGCATAATCAATAGTAGTCTGAATATTAAAATCGGGACGGTTTTTGGAGAACATATTCAATACGTAATAGTTTGTACGTCCATATACAGAATCATTTTTCAAGATAACCAGATGGTTCGATCCATGGGCAGCATGCTGAAGTAAAGGAGCATACGATACTAACTGTACTTTATCAGCATTCCGTTCCACACCTGTCAGATATGCAGCTTCGGCCAACGAGGAATACAAGGATGTTTTTCCAACTGCCGCATATTCGCCTACATATACTTTATATGGATAATCGTCAGGGAGTTTATCATAAACATCCGCATTATAAAAGAACCAATCCGCTGTTTCATAATAATGAGGATCTATAATATCGATAGGATGTGCATCTTTCAGGTTAGGACTGAACATAAGTGCGCAAATGGGAATGATCTGCGGGTATTTTTCTTTGATGGCTTTGTAGAAACGATTATAATTCTTTGCATACCGGATTCCGATATTTTCGTTACCTATTTCCACATATTTCAAAGGAAAAGGAGCTGGATGGCCGTTCTTTGCTCTTTCTTTACCCCACCGGGTCGTTGTGTCGCCGATTGCATATTCGATAGCATCCAAGGCTTCTGTAATCAGGTCTTCAACTTTATCATCAGAATAATAATCGCCATTTCTAAACAGGCACGACATACCTGCGTTACAAACAAACATGCCATAGGCATTGATATCTTCGCAGTATTGAAGAAATTCATGATATCCGAATCCGTACGTACTACGGTATCCCCATAAATTGTATTCCCCGGGGCGTGTTACAGGATCACCTATTGTCTCTTTCCATTTCACCCGGTTTTCCATAGTTAATCCCTCCACGATACAACCTCCCGGCCAGCGTATAAAATCCGGTTCAAGGTCAGCTAGCATTTCGGCTACATCTTTCCGTAAACCGTTTGGATGATTCTTGAATGTTTCTTCAGGAAATAAAGAAACATAGTCTAACCAAACTTTACCTTTGTTGGGAAATGAAAGCATTAAACGATAGTTATTACCTGTATTAGTGGGTATGAATGTACCATCGTAACGGTTCCATCGGTTGTTTTTCACAACATCGAAGGTTAATACACTAACTTTATTATCATTATCATCTATCAGAGAGATTTCAACAGTATTAGCTACCTGTTGATCATTTTTTAAATAAAAGGTAAGATTATATCTTTTATTTTCAGTCACGGCTATTCCCCAATACCCTTCATTTATTACCTGTACATCAGTGGATGATTTAGATAAGTCGAGAAACAAAGCGTGCGGGGTTGCTTTGTTCAACGGTTCATCGGTAACGATTTTGTATGCCGGAGTCGACCCGTCCGAACATTTCACACTCCAGGCTTTCATAGCCAGGTTGTCATTCCACTTAACCTTGAAATTATTGATTGAATCGTTTGAGTAGCAATGCAGACTTGTAGCAGTTGCATATCCGTCTTTCAAAGTAGTTCCAGACGGTAATGTACCATCTTCAAAACCACGGTTTTGAATCATTTCAGCATATAGTCCGCCATCCCCCGAATGGGTTATCTCTTCGAAAAAGACTCCATACAGAGAGGCAGGTATAGCATCCCCTTCCTGGGAAAAGTCTATATTTATACGATCTACATTCTTGCTGCATGCCACAAAAACAAATAAACTAATGAAAGTTAATCCCAGTCTTGTTCTTTTATATAAATGTTTCATTTCAATTTTTTTTTATTCCACATATTCAACTATTTCCCGGCATTGGATATCTTCTGCTGATTTTGCAAACATAAGTTCAAATTCACCGGGTTCGGTTACAAACTGCATATCCATGTTCCATAAAGCAAAATCTTTATCAGTCAATTTAAAATGTATTCTTTTGCTTTCTCCGGGTTTTAGTTCAATTTTCTTAAACCTTCGTAAGGATATAATAGGAGTTGTCACACTGCTCACTTTATCATTTATATAAAACTGTACAACTTCTTTTCCTGTAACATTTCCTATGTTCTTTACATTCACAGACACTTCTATGCCTTCTTTACTAAATGTTTTCTTTGATACTTGCATATCTGAATATTCAAACGTTGTGTAAGATAAACCAAACCCAAAAGGGAAAAGAGGATCCGGTGAGGAAAATACATAATCTCTTCCGGGATTTTCCGGTGTGCCGGGTTCACGGTTAATTCCTTTTGTAGAAGGTTTATAATCATAGAAAACAGGAATATGTCCTACCGATTGAGGAATAGTTACATTTAACCTTCCGGAAGGATTTACTTTACCAAAAAGAATATTGGCAATGGCGGTACCTCCTTTTTCACCGGGATACCAGGCTTCAAGAATAGCAGGTATATTTTCTTTTTCCCAGGTAATACTCCAAGGACGTCCGTGTACCAACACTAAAATAACAGGTTTTCCGGTTTTTTTTATGGCTTGAATCAATTCCCGTTGTACCCCTAGCGGATTTATATCGGTCAGATCATAACCTTCACCACTGGTAAACGGGTCTATAATTTCGTCTTCTCCTGGACCTTTTCCCCAACCTAGCCCTGATAAGATCACACTTGTACCGCCTAGTACTACAACAACAGCATCGCTTTTATTCGTTGCATCAATTGCTTCAGCAAATCCGTCTTTACTTAAATCAGTTATACCACAACCCTGTGCGTAATGAACTTGTACCTTGTCACCAACAGCCTCACGAATACCTTGTAATATGGTAACTCCAGAAGAATTATCACGTGTGTAAGAATAATCTCCATATTGAACCTGATCGGCATTTGGCCCTATTACGGCAATACTTTTTAGGCTCTTTGGATCTAAAGGTAACAGGTTATTCTCATTTTGTAACAATATAAT
>DAMCDT010000208.1:3305-7172 GCA_032058265.1 Tannerellaceae bacterium | reverse complement strand
GAACTCAAAATACTGGCACTACATGATAAAAACTACGCATTTGTCGGATGAACCAAAATTTCCATTAGTTGGCGCATTACGAGTCGATGGTGTATCTTACCGTTTTATGGGTACCAATGATGTTCCGCTAATAACAATTATACCCACGTCTTCTTCTGAAAGATGGGATGCTGCGTATACTGAAAACATGCCAACAGGCAACTGGACAGATATATATTATGATGATGCCGGATGGGAAAAAGGAAAAGCGGCGTTTGGCACAACAGATATGCCTTATATTTCAACGCCCTGGCTTAGTAAGCATATTTGGGTAAGGCGGTCATTTGAACTTTCGCAGGATTATACGGCTGAGGATATCATTCTTGAATATTCTCACGATGATGATTTTGAATTATTCATAAATGGGAAGAAAGTACTGGAAACAGGTTATTCATGGAATAACAATGTATTATATGAATTGCCAGACGATATAAAAGCAACCCTTAAACCCGGAAAGAATGTGATTGCTGCCTATTGTCAAAACAAAATGGGAGGAGCTTACGTCGATTTCGGATTGTTCCTGAAAGACAAAGCTGTCAGTTCTTTTGAAACAGCAGCTATTCAAACATCGGTGAATGTTTTACCAACACAGACTTATTATACTTTTTCATGCGGACCGGTTGATTTAGACCTTATCTTCACATCGCCTTTACTCATGGATGATTTAAACTTGCTTTCGACACCGGTTAATTATATTTCGTACCAGGTACGTCCTACGGATGGAAAAGAACATGATGTACAAATCTATATGGAAGCTACGTCTGATTGGGCAATTGACGCACCGGGACAGGAAACTATCACCTCTTTAAATAATGAAAATGGGAATGGTAACCTGATATATGCACGAACCGGTACCACAGACCAGCCAATTTTACAGAAGAAGGGTGATAATGTGCGTATCGACTGGGGTTATTTTTATCTGGTATCATCTAAAAAAGAAAATACAAGCATTAATATTGGTGAATACCCTGATATAAAAGAAAGATTTATTCAATCCGGAACAATCGATACCGGACGTGGAATTACTCCTGATACAAAAAGTAGTAATGCCGTTTTGGCTTATTGTGAAGATATGGGAAATATATCTTCATCTAAAAGCGGATATGTCATGCTTGGTTATGACGACATCTATGCCATACAGTACTTCCACGATAATCGCATGGCGTATTGGAAGCATGACGGAGCTATAAGCATTTTAGACGCATTTAATAAAGCGGCAAATAATTATTCTGTTGTAATGAATCGTTGTGACCTGTTCAACACACAGATGATGAACGATGCAGAGAAGGCCGGAGGTAAACAGTATGCCGAACTTTGTGCTTTGGCTTACCGTCAGGCGATTGCCGCCCATAAACTGGTAGAAGATAAAGAAGGAAACCTCCTTTTCCTATCAAAAGAAAATTTCAGTAATGGCTCCATAGGTACAGTCGATATAACATATCCATCATCACCTTTATTTCTTATTTATAATCCGGAACTATTAAAAGGGATGCTCAATCCAATCTTTTATTTCAGTGAAAGCGGTAAATGGAACAAGCCATTCCCTGCACACGATGTGGGTACCTATCCGATTGCAAACGGACAGACATACGGGGAAGATATGCCGGTTGAGGAAGCCGGAAATATGCTAATTATGACAACTGCCGTTTCATTAGTTGAAGGAAATGCCGGTTATGCTAAAAAGCATTGGGCGATACTCACTACATGGGCAAATTACTTGGCGAAAGAAGGGCTCGATCCGGGAAATCAATTGTGTACGGATGATTTTGCAGGACATTTAGCACATAATGCAAACCTTTCAATAAAAGCTATTATGGGAATAGCCGGATATGGTAAGATGGCAGAAATGCTGGGAGAGAAAGAAACGGCTTCCAAATACATCGATACCGCAAGAAAAATGACTAGACAGTGGAAAGAAATGGCTGCGGATGGAGATCATTACCGCCTTACTTTTGACCAGCCCGGCACATGGAGCCAGAAGTATAATTTGATCTGGGATAAACTGTTTGGCATGAATATCTTCTCTAAGGATATCGCGCAAACGGAAGTTGATTATTACCTTACCAAACAAAATAAATATGGTATACCACTGGATAGCCGTAAGGATTATACAAAATCAGACTGGATCATTTGGAGTGCCTGCCTGACGGATGATAATGGAAAGTTTAACGAATTATTCACACCCGTTTACAGGTATGCAAATGAAACTACTTCACGTATGCCTATTAGTGATTGGCACGGTACTAATGATGGAACCGTGCAAAACTTCCGTGCCCGTTCCGTAGTAGGTGGCTATTTTATGAAAATGCTGGAAAATAAAATGTATAAAGGAAATCTTTAAATAACAGACTAACATTAAAATTAAAAGTATCATGAAAAAAGTAACATTTGTATTGGTTGCCTTGATTATCGCCTTAGGCGTACAGGCACAGTGGAAACCTGCCGGAGATAAAATCAAAACGGCCTGGGCTGAACAAATCAATCCGCAAAGTGTATTGCCGGAATACCCCCGCCCATTGATTGAACGTACCGACTGGACAAACCTGAACGGTCTGTGGGAATACGCCATCAAACCTCGCGGAACTGCTGAACCATCTTCTTTTGATGGACAAATCCTTGTTCCGTTTGCGATTGAGTCTTCTTTATCCGGTGTAATGAAAGAAGTTGGAGATGCTAACGAACTTTGGTATAAACGTAGTTTTACCATCCCTTCCGGTTGGAGAAACAAGAATATTATACTGAACTTTGGAGCGGTGGATTGGAAAGCGGATGTATTTATTAATGACATCCTTATCGGATCACATAAAGGAGGATTTGCTCCGTTTTCATTTGATATTACTCCTTATCTGTCGGGTAAAACTACTCACAAACTAGTGGTACGTGTATGGGATCCTACAGACAAAGGTTATCAGCCACGTGGTAAACAGGTGAATAATCCGGAAGGAATATGGTATACTCCTGTAACAGGTATCTGGCAAACTGTTTGGCTGGAACCGGTAGCAGCCAATCATATTACCGCAATTAAATCCATACCATGTATTGATAGCGGATCACTGAACGTAACAGTTTCTACCTCTAAATGTAATACAACGGATATCGTTGAAGTGAAATTGATGGATAAAGGACAGGTAGTTGCTTCGGCAAAAGGTCTGCAAGGCATGGAACTTCGTTTAGGTGTTCAGAATCCTACTTTATGGGATACCAACAACCCATATCTATATGATATGAAAGTGTCAATAAATTCCAATGGCAAGGTAGTAGATGAGGTAAAATCATATACTGCTTTCCGCAAAATATCGGCCAAACGTGATGCAAATGGTATCATGCGTATGCAATTAAATAATAAGGATCTGTTTCATTACGGTCCGCTGGATCAGGGATGGTGGCCTGACGGATTATATACTGCTCCTACCGACGAAGCTTTATTATATGATATCAAAAAGACAAAAGACTGGGGATTTAATATGATCCGTAAACACGTTAAAGTTGAACCTGCACGTTGGTATTATCATTGTGACAAAGAAGGTATTTTGGTTTGGCAGGATATGCCAAGCGGTGATATGGGAAATAACTGGGCACCTCACCAATATAATGGAGGAACAGATAAGAAACGTACTGCCGAATCTATCACGAACTTTTATCAGGAATGGAAAGAAATAATGGATTTGTGTATTTCTAATCCGTCGGTAGTTGTATGGGTGCCTTTTAATGAGGCGTGGGGACAATTCGATACGGAGAAAGTAGCGGAATGGACAGCTTCTTACGATCCTTCCCGTTTAGTGAATCCTGCCAGTGGAGGTAACCACCGTCCATGTGGAGATATCCTTG
>DAMCDT010000208.1:0-3295 GCA_032058265.1 Tannerellaceae bacterium | reverse complement strand
TTGACTTACATAATTATCCAGGTCCAAGCATGTTCTTGTTTGATGCAGAACGTGTAAATGTATTAGGTGAATATGGAGGTATCGGTCTTCCATTGGAAGAACACCTTTGGTGGCAAAAACGTAACTGGGGATATATCCAGTTCAAAAGCGTAAATGAAGTAACAGCCGAATATGTAAAATACGCGAATGAGTTGAAAGATATGGTGAAACGTGGTTTCTCTGCTGCTGTTTACACTCAAACAACGGATGTAGAAGGGGAAGTAAACGGATTAATGACCTACGACCGTAAGAAAATTAAGATAAATGAAGCCGATGTGAAAAGAGCTAACCAGGCAGTTATAAACGAACTGTCTAAATAATACTCTATGAAAAAAGTGTTTCTCTTCATTTCTCTCATCCTTGCTTCATGTTCTGTGAAGCAGGATGTGGGGATTGAATTGGTTGAAAGGCTCGATACTTCATCCAGAAATGATTTCTATGTCAGTAACCGTGAGCCTTTACAACCCTCTCAATTTATTAAATTACCCGTGGGCAGCATTGAGCCAAAAGGGTGGATATTGCGCCAACTCGAATTACAAAAGGATGGATTAAACGGACATCTGGGAGAAATAAGCGCCTGGCTTCAAAAAGGGAACAATGCGTGGCTTAAAGCCGGAGGCGAATGGGGTTGGGAAGAAGTTCCCTATTGGCTACGCGGCTATGGCAATCTGGCCTACGTAATGGGAGACAAGAAGATGTTGGAAGAAACATCTTTCTGGATTGAACATATACTGGCGAGTCAAAGAACCGATGGAA
The DNA here is from genome assembly GCA_032058265.1 of Tannerellaceae bacterium. Lineage (GTDB taxonomy): Bacteria > Bacteroidota > Bacteroidia > Bacteroidales > Tannerellaceae > DFXE01. The sequence continues at coordinate 2,500 of DAMCDT010000208.1, read as the reverse complement.
ACTTTGGCCCTATGGTAACAAATGATGGTAAACAAGATTTCTGGCCAAACATGATCGTACTATGGATCATGCAATCCTATTATGAATATAGTAGAGATAATAGGGTAATTGACTTTATGTCGAAGTACTGCAATTTCCTGTTGACAGTTCCGGATGAGGATTTCTTGTCCAGCTATTGGGAAAACAGCCGCGGAGGCGATAATATGTGGAGTGTAATCTGGCTATATAACCATACCGGAGATAGTAAATTATTGGAATTAGGAGAAAAGATCCATCTCAATACCGCTGATTGGACGAAGTCAACCCAACTCCCCAACTGGCATAATGTGAATATAGCACAATGCTTTCGCGAACCGGCTACTTATTTTCTTTTTACAAAAGATTCAGCAATGCTGGCTGCCAGCTATAATGTACAAAGTCTGATTCGCCGTACTTTTGGCCAGGTTCCCGGTGGAATGTTCGGCGCCGATGAGAACGCACGGATCGGATTCTTTGATCCACGACAGGGAACGGAAACATGTGGATTCGTAGAGCAAATGGCCTCCAATGAAATAATGTTGCAGATAACAGGTGATCCTTATTGGGCAGAAAACCTGGAAGATGTAGCATTCAATAGTTTTCCGGCTTCATTAATGCCTGATTATAAAGCGTTGAGGTATATTACAAGCCCGAACCATGTTATCAGTGACTCTAAAAACCATCATCCGGGAATAGATAATACCGGTCCATTTCTGGCGATGAACCCTTTCAGCAGCAGATGTTGCCAACACAACCATGGATTTGGCTGGCCTTATTATGCCGAACATTTGTTCTTTGCTACTCCTGATAATGGATTGGCTGCAGTGCTTTTTAATGCATGTAAAGTAACGGCAAGGGTAGGGAATGGTACAGAGGTAATCGTGCATGAAGAAACGAAGTATCCTTTTGAAGAGAGTATTCGTTTTACGATCAACACACCTCAAAATGTAACTTTCCCACTTTATTTAAGGCTACCTTCCTGGTGTAGGAAGCCGGTTATACTTATAAATGGTAAAAGAATAAGTAGTGACTCACTTTCTTCTGAGAAATATGCCCGTATCGACCGTGAATGGAAAGATAATGATCAAATAGAATTGCAACTTCCGATGGAGATAACTACCCGCCGTTGGCAGGTAAATAAAAACAGTAAAAGTATAGACTACGGCCCATTGACATTATCTCTAAAAATCGATGAAAAGTATAAACAACTCGATAGCAGAGAAACAGCTATTTGGGATTCTAAATGGCAGGAGGGAGCTGACGCATCCAAGTGGCCTACTTATGAAATATATCCGGGTAGCCCATGGAATTACGCTTTATTGGAAGATACTGAGTTTACAATCCAACGTAAGAATTGGCCGGTAGATAATAATCCATTTACTTTAGAAACCATTCCTTTGGAATTTAAAGCGAAAGGACGTCAGGTACCACAATGGCAAATAGACGAGTATGGTTTATGTGGTGTACTTCCTTATGAATGTACGAAAAAATCATCGCAATTAGACAATATTACACTTGTACCTATGGGAGCGGCACGTTTACGTATAACCGCTTTTCCAACTACGGCGAATTAAGTTAGAAAATACCTCCTTTATACAGGTCGTCAAAATTAGCCTGTTGTCCAACGGTGTTATTTTCATTATGGGGTTCAAGTTCAAGAGCTGTTTTATGATCCTCAAGGGCGCCTTCATTGTCGCCTTTGAGTTTTTTAGCTTTCGACCGTTCAATATAAGCTTTTGCGAAGTCAGGTTTGATTTCGATCGCTTCGTCCAATATAGCTATCGCTTCATCCAAATCATTTTCTTTTATAAGTAATGACGCTGATAATAATGACGCTTCTTCATTAAATGGATTTAATTCCATTACTTGTTTATAATCGGCTGCGGCTGCAGAAAAATCACCCATTTGTTCAAAAGCACGCCCTCTTAACAGGAAAACAGCTTCTTCTTCAGGTACAAGTTCCAATAGTCTTTCAATATCGGATAACGCTTCTTCTGATTCATTTATTTCGAGGAATGTTTCCGCACGGAAAAGATAAGCATCCGCAAAATCATCTTTCAGACTAATGGATTTTGTCAGATCAGCAATAGCTTCCGGATATTCTTTAAGGGCTTTCTTTGCTTTACCCATCAGAAACCAGGCAAAAGGATTGGTTTCCTCAATTTCGATCACTTTCCGACAGTCATCAATAACATCTTTTTCTCTGTCGAGAAGGAAAAGTACATTGACACGGGTAAAATAAGCGGTAATGTTAGTCGGTTCTAAAGTGATCATTTGATCAGCCACTTCGAGTGCATATTCAAATTCATGGGCGGATATATAGGCCGTAACGAGATAGCCCATAGTTTCAAAGTCCTCTTTCAAATTCAATGCTTCAACAAAACATTTGATGGCATATTGAACCTGCCCGATACGTTGCGCACGTATTCCATCGTATTTAAAAATATCAAAATTTTTCTGATCGTTTTTAGATGCATTCTCC
>DAMCDT010000207.1:0-7196 GCA_032058265.1 Tannerellaceae bacterium | reverse complement strand
TTATCCCGATATCTTCATAGGCGGGTTCGGCATTTACAAAAGGTTTAACGGGATCCAGTTGACTATACATGCCTGCATACCTGTAAACCGTATCGAATTTACGGTAATGCCCGCTTTGTACGATATTAAAGGAAAGCCAGGGCTCGTTATGAAACCAGTAATGGGAAGAAATATCTCCCGTTGGATGGTATGAGATCAATTGGCTTCCGTTATTACCTTTGATTATTCCGCTTGCCATCGCTTTCCATATTTTCCATTCCCTCTCATCATGTACATTCCGGTCGCCTCCCAGAATCCATATAACAGGTTTTTCTTTATATCTTGTTCCTAAGAAAAAGCCGTATTGATAAGCATTTTGTTCGTTAAACAACGGTTCTTCCTGTTCTGTCGTTACAACATAGCTTCCCCATGTAGGAAGGATGCCCATATAAAATCCTCTTTTTTCCGCTTCCATAAGGATATAATCCACATGTTTGAAATAATCTTCATTCGGTTTAGAGGGATCCTGATTGATTAAGGGAAGATCGCCATAAGCATTTGAACGTGTTATTCCATCTAATTCTGAAAGGATAACAGCCTGAATTACTGTGAAACCCTTTTCCTGACGGTTATCCAGATAATAACAAGCTTCTTCCTTATCGAGTACATGAAACAATTCCCAGGCTGTATCTCCCAGCCAGAAAAAAGGGGTTCCATCTACATTCTCTATGTAAGAAGAACCATCTCTGCAAATTAGCTGCGCATTTGTCGCCATCCCATTTATTAACAATAACAGGATGATATAATTGATTAATTTCATTCGTTCGTTTTTTAATTGATCTGATTTATTCCTTCTTGTAAAGTTATATTGTTTGATCCGTATTTATACAGGCCGGAAAGTCCGGTGGGGAGGATGATGGTTCCGATAAGATGTTTTCCTGATTTTTTTAGATTGACCTCAATTTTACCTGACGGATGGGGTACTATGCCTTTTATCTCTTTTAGATGTCCCGGTGCGGGTTCTATCTTTACAGAGCGAAAGCCGGCCTCAGCCGGTTCAATACCACATACTGTAGCCAGAAAATCAAACAAAGGACTTGCACTCCAGGCATGGCAATCAGAGCGTGAGGGTTCCGGTTCTTCCGCGAAAGTGGTAAGTCCCAAATCAAGCATATCATACCAAGGCTGTAAGTTGGACAGATATTGATTGGACAGTCCTGCTTTTTTTAATGCCCGGAAAAGATAGAAACGATAATAATAGGTGGCTTGTATCAGGGAAGTATCCTTAACGATCCGACTAAGCAAATCAGCTTGCAGGTTTACAGGTATTGCATCCGATAATATCCCCATGATATTGGCATGTTGGCTATAACTCGTCCCTTCCAAATCATCTTTTAATAACTTCTTCTCTTCATCCCAGTACTTTTCCCAGGCATGGGTACATATCGATTGGTATATCTCCTGATAATGTTTTGCCAGTTCTTCTTCACCATAACCGGAAAGTAACTCAACAGCATCTTTCAATGTATATGCCAGTTGTAAAGAGAGAATTGCCGATCCGCCTTCTATAGCTCCCGGCGGAACGCCACCGGTAGGGTGAAGATTGCTCCAGGGCCATTCTTTCGGCCAGTCAACAAAATTCCAGTGAGGTATATGTCCTAACAATCCTGTCTTATGGTCTATCTTATCTTCGAACCATTCCAATATGGTCTTAACACCCGGTATGCATGACTGTATAAATTCGGGATCATCCCTGTACATCATATAGTCATGCACCATATTTATCCAGTACAATGAGAAAGGAGGAATGATCTGCTTGAGCCTTGTCGGATATCTACTGAGGGTAATTCCTTCATGTGTACGCGACCAGTCAAAAAGCAGGATAGCTTTACGCATTAAACGGTCGTCTCCACTTACATATAATGAAATCAACGCTTGTATGCGGGTATCGCCTATATATTGTAATTGCTCATAATAAGGACAATCAAAATAGGTTTCATGTGCGCATAACCGTGCGGTACGCCAACCTACTTCCCATATTTTGTCCAAAGCCGGATCATTACTGCTGAATGCTCCTTTTTCGGAGAACGGATAAGCCGTAAAAATGCCATATAGATCATGGATCAGTATTGATTCTTCCTTTGTTTCCACTTCCAATGCTATATAGCGGTAAGTACGAAACCATAAAGGAGAGAATATCCTGTTTTCACTACCATCAGCTATAAACATATCCGAGGGGCCATGAAGTTCTTTTCCTTCAATTTCCCCACGATAGTTCTTTTCACCGTTTTTTGTGAGGGATTCAGCGTAGGTTAATTGTATGGTAGTACCTTTTCCTCCCGATAAGGAGATCACCGGATAAGCAGTCGTCAGGTAAGACTGATCAATAAGTAAAGTTACCTTTTTATTTGCCGGAATAAGTAAGGGAGACTTTCCTTCCAAAAATTGCCTGGAAAGTTGTATCCCTTCGGTTTTTCTTATTTCCGCCATTCTTAGTACAGATTCTTCCATCATCGGAATATCACGGGGCCTGAGTACCCATGTATATTCGGTACCTGTACCATAAGGTTGGCCTTTTACATCCAGGCTAACTTCTTCCCAATGTTCATCATTGTAATTGGTTTCCTCCCATCCCCAGGGATACAGGTTTCCATCTACTTTATCACTGCATCCAACATCATGCCGGTTTGCGGTAAGGGGGCTGTAAGAATTGTTTTCATAAACTTTCCATCCTTTGCCTGTATTAACTATTTCTTCTTTTTCAGAATTTCCTTGTAAGATAAAACCTGTTTTCAGTGACATTTGTGCACCCGGTTTGTAAATGCCGAAATTCCAGACTACCGCTGCCAGGCTGTTTTTACCGGGTTTTAGGAAGGGGGATATATCGACCGTTTCAAAATACCAATGATCCGGATCTCCTCTGGCAGGTCCGCGGCATACCGATATGCCATTTACAAATAACCTGTACCGGTTATCTCCCGAAACATTAATAATGAAAGAGGAAGGAACGCTTTCCATATCGAACGTTTTCCGAAAATGGTAAACGCCGTATTCATATCCCGATATTTCCGGATATGTAACCCAATGAGCATTCCAGCGTTGGGTTGTTAAAGACAAAGAAGGTTGTATATTATTATCATAGGCCAAAGCGTGACCTACTGTCAAAGCCAGGCAAAGGAGGGTCAGGCGCCATCTGGCCTGCCCCCCCGTATTTTGCTTGTTTTGTATTTTTACCATCCCGGATTCTGTTCCAGTTTGACATCTTTATTGGTATCAATTACTGTTTGAGGAATAGGCCATACATTAAAATTTTTGTTTAACGTATTCCTTGGATAATCCCAATAAGCGTACTTTTTGATTCGGTCAGTTGCAACAGTACCACCCATACGAAGCAGAGTGTTCCAGCGGGATTCTTCATAGACTAATTCCCTGGCCCTTTCATCCAGTATAAGATCAATATTGACATCAGATGCCTGCACCATATAACCACATTCGGCTCTTTTCCTCAAAAGATTGACGTCTGCAGCAGCTCCACCGAGGTCGCCCGACCTTAATTTAGCTTCGGCACGTAGGAGTATGGTTTCTGATAAACGGATCAAATAATCATCTCGGAAAATTCTCATCCGATTTTCACCATCGGCAATTCCGGTATATTGGTCAGGTCCTATCTTACACGATATAGGATATAACTGGGTTTTAGCAGCATCGTTGGTTGTACCGGTCTGATCTTCTTTATAAAGTACTTCCCATGGAACAGGTTTACCATAATACTCAGATTCTTTTACGTTACCCAAAATAGTGCGACGAAATACAGATTCGGAATTACGCATATCATCCGCCCATTTTCCTTCATAAATGATGTCACGTGTATATAAAGTCGGAGTAACCGCACAACAACCGAAGCCTCCTACGTCTTCCAAACTCCCGGCGACATGTGTAAAGGCCTGGTCACGAAATACGGGACCGAAAAAACCAGGATAAAAAAGGGCGCTTTTGTTTCCTTCTGCCTTATAGACATTGTAATCTATCTGTGCTACCCATATTGCTTCCCGGTTACCTGTCTGGTAATCTTGGTTTCCTACCTGAAAAAGATCCCAATAAACGTTTCCTTCCAATTCATATCCGGCTGCGGAATAAAGACGATCCGGAGTTTGCTCGTTTTCCGTGTTAGCATAATAGAAGTCAGGATGTTCATCCTGGCGGCTACCGAACCTTGATGTCATCAAGCTATACGTGCCACCGTCGATCAATTCGTTTGCATATTGAATAGCTTTCTGGTAGGCAGCGGCAGCATCACCTCCTTCTTCCTCGAGTAACACACCTTTATTTATATACAATTGTGAAAGATTATGCTGAGCTGCTCCTCTTACTATTCTTCCAGCTTCTCCCGCAGTAACCGGCAAACTGGGTAATATCGCTTCCATTTCATCGATAGCAAACTGGTAGGTTTCCAGCCGGCTTGAACGGGAGTAGTCATAACGTGGGGTAAAGGTAACAGCAGTAACTAAAGGAACTCCTCCGTACAGCTCTCCTAGATTACGATAGGCAAAAGCTCTGAAAAAACGCGCTTCCGCCAAGGTATTTGCTCTTTTTTCTTCAGAATCCCAAACTATATCTTCTTTCTCCGCTGCGTATATTGCCGTATTTGCCAAATTGATTAATACATAAAAATTGGAATAAACCATTGAGTAAGCTTTGGATTGTGAGTTCAGGATACTATAATCATTGAACCTGTTTGCATAACGTATGGTGGGAACATCATACATATCGGTTCCATTGCCCAAACGGTAGTAATACAAATCCATTTCACTCCAATTTTCAAACGGGCAGTAAATATAACGGACTTGTGCGTAGCAACTTGTCAGTACCTGGCTAACCTGTTCATGCGTGGTAAATATATTATCTATCGTATAGAACGTTTCCGGATTTTCTTTTAGGAACTGCCCATCATTACATCCTGGCATAAGAGACATGCCTAACATCCATACGACCATATATTGTATAAAAATACTCTTTTTCATGATTGCTTTATTTAAGATTAGAAACTAATATTTGCACCCATAGAAAGTGTAGTCATTACGGGATAAGTACCACTGGTAATGGTACTGCCTATTTCAGGATCTCCTCCGTCCCATCCGGTAAAGGTAAACAGGTTCTTTCCGGTAAAAAAGACTTTCAGATTTTGTATACCGGCTTTTTTAACCCAATTTTCCCTGAAGGTATAGGAAAGGGTGATATCCTGTAATCTGACATACGCCCTGCTTTGCAACCCTAAGAAATAATTGTCTCCTAAATACCATACTGCCGGATATTTATTACTTGGGTTATCAGCTGTCCAATAAGGAACGTAAATATTATTTGCGGTGTGATAGTCACTTCGTCCTGCTGCTATAAAAGCGGGCTTATTAGAATCCTGGTAATATCCACCTCCTCCGAACGAACCTGTAAGCATAACATACATTTCCCAATTTCTGAATGCGAGCGTGTTACTCAGGTTCAATTTAAAGTTAGGCTCTTTAGAACCGATAATTGAACGGTCTTCAATAGTAATACTTCCATCATTGTTTATATCTGCATATTTAGGCGTACCGGCTTCGACTCCGTTTGCTTTCATATATTCCGTATCACTTTCCTGAACAATTCCTATTTGTTTGTAACCGAAAATGGTATTTATTGAATGTCCGATAAAGAGATTATTTCCAATATCATCGTCTTCTTTCCCATCACCGTCCAGGTCTTCACCATACAGACGGTGAAGTTTGTTACGGTTGAGCCAGAATGTCAATCCGGTCGACCAGTTCCAATCTTTGGTTTGTATATTATGGGAACGAATGGTCAACTCCACCCCCTTGTTTTTTACTTCGCCCATTGAAGATTGCATCGTAGAGAATCCTGTCATTACAGGTATTGAACGGGTGAATATCTGGTCATACGTTCTGGAGAAATAAATATCTAAGTCTACAAACAAACGATTATTGAGCCAGACCGATTCAAATCCTGTATTCCATGCCTCAGTTGTTTCCCATCCAAGGTTGCTATTCCCTATACGGTCAGGTATAATACCGTAATAGGACTGGCCGTTATTTCCGAAAGGATAATAAACACCTCCGGTAGCACCGGTACTTACTGTAGATAAGGTGCGGTAGGGATCTAATCCCTGATTACCATTCTTACCCCATGAAAGTTTTAATTTCAGATCGCTCAGAAAATCAATCTCTTTCATAAAAGATTCATGGGTGATCCGCCATGCTCCACCTACAGCAGCAAAATTTCCCCATTTATTATTTTGCCCGAATACGGAAGCACCGTCTCTCCGGAATGACGCAGTCAAGTAATAGGTATCATTATAAGAATAAGATGCTCGTCCAAAGTAACCGACATTTCTTCTTTTTATATTATTCAACTGTATCTTTTGATTATTGCTATAATGTAGACCGTCTAGGCCTAACACTGTATTACCGTTAGCCGAGAAATCACTTCCAGTCATCCGTTCGCGTCTGTAATAATGGCTGTCCCGCGTGGCTACGGCTGTCAGGTCAATTGTGTGATTGCCAAATTCTCGGTTATACCTTAGAATATTATCGATCACCCAGGTAGTCGTTTTATCATTATTCAGGTATCCGTTCGCACTGGCCAGATAATTATTTTGTGTTGCAGTAGAATAGCGATTTTCATCATCATAAGGACCGATAGGAACATAATAGTTCTCATGATAAAAACGTCCTTCTCTCCTAGTTTGATAGGTTGTTGAATAATTAAAGTGGTAACTTAATCCTCTGATCCAAGGAATTTTCACCTCTGCATAAGCATTCATCCTGAAATTATTGTGAGTATCTACATCTTCCAACTTGTCAGAATCAGTGTCCCATAAAGCATTCACTAAATCATTCTGTCCGTTAGGATATTTTTCCAACAACTTCTTTTCTTTGTCATGATACTTCATATCATAAGGATTCAACGTCGTCATTGTCATAAAGTTGGCCGCCACTCCCGAATAATCCGCATGTGTATATGCCGCATCAATACCGACTTTCAACCAATCTGTAATTTCAGTGTCGATTTTTCCCAGAATAGTGTTTCTGCTGAACTGGTCACCAACAACAACCCCTTCATTTTTGGAATATGAAGAAGATAGGTAATAATTCATCTTCTCTCCGGCGCCCGATACAGAAACCTGATAATCCTGGACCCATCCTGTACGAGTACTTTCATCCAAC
>DAMCDT010000206.1:0-7253 GCA_032058265.1 Tannerellaceae bacterium | reverse complement strand
TGATATAGCCTGCTATAGCACCGGCAGCGATACCGATGATAATTGTCCAAAGGATTCCCATAATAAAGTTGTTTAAGTAATTAATGTTTTTCTTTTTGTTGTAATATATTAAGCAAGGGTTAGATCTACGATATCTGCGTCAGGTGCGTTCTTCTTAACGGAAGCTATACCTTTTTCTCTGGCCGATTCGCTTGAATACATTTCACTAGTACCTATAATTTGTCCGTTTGAAGCTTTTAAATTAAAGAAAGGTTTTCCATTTTTTGCTACTTTACGTTCATAACGGGCATCTATAGATCCATTTTTCATTACGGAAGCAATTCCTTTTTTACAACTGTCTTTTGCCACATAACCTTCACTTGCAAGGATCACCTCACCGTTCCCAGCTTTTAAATTAAACTGGAATTCTCCATTTTTTCTTTTTGTGATTTCAAATTTCGCCATAATTTGTACTTTAAGTAAAACAATTAAATGTATAATAAATCTTGTAGATGACAAAAATAGCATTTTCCGGTATATAATAAATAATATATTGATTTAATTAAAAGTAATTTCAGAAAAAATATATTATATTTGGATAATGATAAATTTTCTTATTTTCATGTAAAACAGCAAATTCACAATCGTAGTTGATGGTATTTTACATAAATAGGAAGTACTTTTTATAAAAATAAAATTTAAAAACAATCAATCCCCAATCTTTGTTGTAATAATATAAAAACAATAGTTATGGATACATCAAAAATTATTACTTTACTAGGACATGAAAGTGAATATTACCTCAACCATAAATGTAAAACAATCGATAAATCACTTATTCACGCTCCTTCTCCTACTCATTTAGATGATATTTGGACAAATTCGGATAGAAATATTCCTACTTTGCGTAGTTTACAAGCTATGCTTGGTCATGGTAGACTCGCAAACACAGGTTATCTTTCCATATTACCTGTTGACCAGGGTATTGAACATTCCGCCGGTGCTTCATTTGCTCCAAACCCGCTATATTTCGATCCGGAAAATATTATCAAACTAGCTATCGAAGGTGGTTGCAATGCTGTTGCTTCAACATTTGGCGTATTAGGGGTCATGGCTCGTAAATATGCACATAAGATCCCTTTTATTGTCAAAATAAACCACAACGAGCTGCTTACCTATCCAAACTCTTATGACCAGATACTTTTTGGAACGGTAAAGGAAGCTTGGAATATGGGAGCCGTAGCTGTTGGTGCGACTATCTACTTTGGTTCCCAGGAAAGCAGAAGGCAATTGGTTGAAATTGCCGAAGCATTTGAGTACGCCCACGAATTAGGAATGGCCACAATTTTATGGTGCTACCTGAGAAACAATGCATTTAAAAAAGATGATATGGATTATCATACGGCAGCCGACCTCACTGGACAAGCTAATCACTTGGGAGTAACAATCCAGGCAGATATTGTCAAACAAAAATTACCTGAAAACAATGGTGGATTTCCCGTTATTAACTTCGGTAAATACAACAAAAAGATGTATACCGAATTAACTACTGAACATCCGATTGACTTATGCCGTTACCAGGTAGCCAATAGTTATATGGGAAGAGTTGGCCTGATTAATTCGGGTGGAGAATCACATGGAGCATCAGACTTAAAAGATGCAATCGTTACAGCGATTGTTAATAAACGGGCAGGTGGTATGGGATTAATAAGTGGAAGAAAAGCTTTTCAAAAATCAATGAATGACGGAATTGAGTTATTGAATGCAATCCAAGACGTATACTTAGATCAAGAAATTACAATAGCATAGTTTATTTATAATTGAAATGGAAAGTTGAAAATTGAAAATGATTTGTTTATTATTTCATTTTTCAACTTTCCATTTTCAATTTTCAATTATTTAAGCCATTTATCCAACCAGTTGAAGAATACGCGTTGGAACAATATTCCGTTTTGCGGTTTGGCAATCCAATGGTTTTCATCCGGAAATATAAGTAATTCAGTAGGAATATCTCTCAGTTTTGCGGCATTAAATGCGCTCATTCCCTGTGATGCAAGAATACGGTAATCTAATTCACCATGCGTTACTAATATAGGTGTATCCCATTTATCTACGAATAGATGTGGAGAATTGGCAAATGTCTTTTGAGCGATTGCATTACTCTTATCCCAATATGGACCGCCCATGTCCCAGTTTGCGAACCACATTTCTTCTGTTTCCAGATACTGTTGTTCCAGATTAAAGATTCCGGCATGTGCGATAAAAGCTTTGAATCTTTTTTGATGATGTCCGGCCAACCAATAAACTGAAAATCCTCCGTAACTTGCACCTACTGCGCCAAGCCTGTTTTCATCTACATACGGTTCTTTTGCCAGTTCATCAATAGCAGAAAAGTAGTCGTTCATGTTCTGACCGCCATAGTCTCCACTGATTTGTTCCAACCATTCCTGACCAAAACCGGGTAATCCCCTACGGTTGGGAGCTACAATAATATAGCCGTTTGCTGCCATCATTTGCAAGTTCCATCGATAACTCCAAAACTGACTAACCATATTCTGTGGTCCTCCCTGACAATAAAGTAATGCCGGATATTTCTTATTCGGATCAAAATTGGGGGGATATACTACCCAAGTTAGCATTTCTTTTCCATCAGTGGTTTTAACCCAGCGAGGTTCTGATTTACCTGTTATGAGCTGATCATATATAGCTTTATTTTCAAAACTGATCTCAACAGCTTCACCGGTTTTTGTATTTACAGTGAATAGTTCAGGCGCTCTTTCCTGAGATTGGCGTGTTGCTACCATGTTATTACCAACGGCATCCAAAGCTATATAATCATACTGTCCCGTAGTTATCTGGCGTAATTGTTTATCAAGATTTATTTGCCAGATATGTTTCAAACCTTCTTTATATCCGATGAAATAAAGTGATTTACTGTCTGGCAGCCATTGAATAGCGTCCACATTATAATCAAAATCAGAAGTGAGATATTGCTTCTCTCCGGAGGAAAGATTCATAACAAATAAACGTTGTTTATCTGATTCGTATCCGTCTCTTTCCTGACTCATCCATGCAATGTACTTTCCATCAGGTGAAAAGATAGGATGCGTATCATATCCCATCATTCCTTCCGTAAGATTCCTTGTATTTTTTGTTTCTACATTATATATGTAGATATCTGAATTAGTGGAAATACTATATTCCAGACCTGTTTTCTTCCGACTGGCATACGCTATTTGTTTACTATCAATAGTCCAGGCAAAGTCCTCAATTCCATTAAAGGGTTTCATTGGAGCTTCGTATGGTTCACCTTCCATAATATCAATTGCTTCGCCTACCACTTTACCATCGAAAGCGGCAACAAATGGATGAGGTATTGTTTCAACCCACTCATCCCAATGTTTATACATCAGGTCATCAACGATACGTCCTGTCGCTTTTGGGAGATCCGGATAAATATCGGACGTCCGTTTACCATATTTAATATCACTATAGAAAAGTACTTTTGTTTCATCAGGAGAAAAAAGGAACCCATTAATTCCACCTTTAAAATTACTTACCTGCCGGCGATTAGTTCCGTCATTATTCATAACCCATATCTGCGATGTGCCGCTTTCGCCTGATAAAAATGCGATTTCATTTCCTTTATTAATCCAAACGGCATTTTGTTCGCTTTGAGGTGTTTTAGTGATTTGTTTTTTGTTAGAACCGTCTAGGTTGATTACAAATAATTCCCTATTTCCTTTATTCTGTTCAATACTGATAAAGGTTACTCCATACAATACTTTTTTTCCGTCGGGAGAAAGTTTGGCGTCGCTTATCCTTGCGAAACTGTACAATACTTCGGGCGTCATTATACCATTCGGTACAGTAACTTTTGCACGTTCAATAATAGGCATGGGTTTGCTTTTTTCTTCATTTCCCTTTGCATTTATGCCTAATAATACAGACGTTAAGATAGCCATTAATAAAATAGTTTTATTCATTTACTTTATAATATATTATGTTATTCGTGCGAATTTAGTAAATAATATTTATATCTTTGCGATTATAATTTAAGAACTATTTTAAGAACTAGACAATTATGAATAAGATTTGGTTATTAGGAGCAGCAATATGTATGATATTGGCCTTTGGCTCATGTAAACCTAAACAGAGTGCTTATAAAGCTGCGTACGAACAAGCAAAAGAAAGAGAAACCCTTGATCCGATTGATGATTTCAGTGATGAAGAAGATGAGTTTGAAGACGAATTCGAAGATGAATTCGAAGTTGTTTCCAAACCCCGTACATCTTATGAAGATGAAGAAAGCCTGAATGTCGCTACAAGACAAGAGCGCATTAATCCTTATCAGGGAGAAACAACTACTAATCCTGGTCGCTACAGTGTAGTTATCGGTAGTTTCAGGAACAGTACCAATGCACAAGCATTAAAAGAACGTATGCAATACGAAGGATATAATGCTACCATTGCTCAGAATGAAATGGGTATGTTACGGGTTATTGTTTCCAGCTTTGACAACAAACGTGATGCACTTTACAGCAGGGATGCTTTCAGGTCAAAATTTTATCCTAATTTCCAAGATGCCTGGATTTTGGAACGTTATTATTAATTTTCAACCGTTTTATAGAAAAAGAAATCAAATAGCTTTTAGTTTAATATTATAATAAGAATTAAAAAAGGGATATATTAAATTATCCCTTTTTTATTTATCCTAAAAAATATATGAAAATAATAGACCAGACTCTTTTAGATGAAGTGACGGAACAAGCTAAGAAATCTCCAAGACGACGTATGAACTATAACTTCCATGATGAACTAGACGATCCGATAAATCGCTTGATAAATGCCATGGAACCCGATACCTATCTCCGCCCTCACCGCCATCTTAATCCGGATAAAGATGAATCTTTTTTAATTTTAAGAGGAAAAGCCGCCTTGTTTATATTTGACAATTATGGTACGATTACCAATCAGTTAATACTCGATCCTTTAGCTGGTGTATATGGTACCGATATTAAAGCAGGCGTATGGCACGGATTATTAGTGCTGGAGTCTGGAACCGTATTATATGAAGCAAAAGCCGGGCCTTTTGCACCGTTATCACCAGACAATTTTGCCGGTTGGAGCCCTGAACCTGAAAATAAAGAAGAAGTAAAAAAATACTTATTGCAGCTCAAACAATCGTTAGAATTCTAAAATAGTTACCCGCCGTACTCTTATAAAGATTTTTTTATCTTTGTGGGAAAAGCCCATATATGATAAAGAAATTATCTTCTATACCTCTATACTTGCAGATACTATTCGGAATGATAGCAGGGATTATCATCGGATTGATAGCCCTTTATCTGAACGGTGACCGTTTCATTCAGGATTGGATACGTCCCTGGGGACAAATTTTCATCCGCCTGCTACAATTGATAGCCATCCCCCTTGTATTTCTTTCGTTAGTAAAAGGAATAGCAGGATTAAAAGATATCAGTAAGTTTTCAAAGATGGGTGGTAAAACCATACTTCTATACATGGTTACTACTATCTTTGCTGTGATACTTGGTGTTGGAATCGGATTACTTGTTAAGCCTGGAGCGTTGGTTGATAAATCACAAATCGCACATATACAGGAAGATTATTACGCGCTTGCCGAAGAAAAAAAGGCAGAAGCAGAGCAGACACAACAACAAGGCCCCCTATCCTTTTTAAACGATATCGTACCCAACAATTTCATTAATGCAGCTTCAGACAATTCAAAAATGTTGCAGGTTATATTCTTTGCCGTATTCTTTGGCCTCGCAGCACTGGCCATTAATCCGGAGAAAGTAAAACCCGTCATTAACTTAATAGACGGATTAAATGATATCATACTGAAAATGGTAGACTATATCATCCGTTTCGCACCTTGGGGAGTTGCAGCATTAATGGCGGGACTAGTTACGGATTTTAAAGGAGATGTGAGTATATTCAGTGCTTTGGGTGTTTATGCGTTAACAGTAGTCTTTTCATTATTTTTTCTTATCCTTGCATTTTATCCGGCTCTCATACATTTTTTCACCGAAATGAAGGTCAAAACCTTTCTGAAAGCTATGTATCCGGTTCAGTTATTCGCATTTACTACCAGTAGCAGCGCAGCAACTTTACCGGTTACAATGGAAACTGTCGAAAAGAAACTAGGCGTATCAAAAGAAACTACTTCATTCGTATTACCGGTAGGTACCACTATTAACATGGATGGCACCAGTTGTTATCAATCCATAGCTGTTCTTTTCATCGCGCAAGTATTAGGTATCGATCTGGGATTACAGCAATTACTGACCATTATCCTTATGACTGTTCTTTCTTCCATCGGTACTCCAGCCATTCCCGGAGGGAGTTATGTTATCTTAACGATGGTATTAACTTCTGTGGGTATCCCAGCCGAAGGACTTGCTTTAATTCTTGGAATAGACCGGCCCCTCGATATGTTAAGAACGGCCGTTAATGTAACCGGTGACGCGACGGTTGCAAGTATTATTGACAAAAAATAAAAACTTTAACCGGCTCTTCTTGTTTACATATAACTTAAACAAGAATGTATAATTAATATTTAAAACAAAGTATGAAACGTTTTTATTTATTGTTAGGTATTGCAGTTATGATTGTAAGCTGTAATAATAATCAGAAAAGCCGAATGGATGATCCAACCGTTTTTGAAGAAGACGTGGTAGAAGTTGATACCCATAATGCCAGAAATTCATTAGATGTGGATGGCACCTATACCGGAACACTTCCTGCCGGGACGTTTAAAGGAACACTACCTTCAGCGTCAGGAGAAGGAATGGAAGTAACGCTTACACTAAACGATGATACGTATAAGATCAGCACAAAATATGTTAGCCATCCGGAGCAAACCTTTGAATCATCTGGTAAATTCACATGGGATCAAAATGGTTCTATAATAACATTAGAAAATGAAGAAACTCCCAATAAATATTTTGTCGGAGAAAATCAACTTTACCATCTTGATGTGAATGGAAATAGAATCACCGGTGATTTGGCAGATCGCTATATTCTGAAAAAGAAATAAATAACGATCAATTCAGGTATTGATCTTTATAGAAAATAGCGTACGTAATTTGAAATAGTTACGTACGCTATTTATTTTCTGAGGCACATCATTTTCCGGAATAATATATATCAGTTATTTATTCGATTGTTTTTTGTTATTTTGTCTGAGTAATGGAGAAACAAACTACATACATAGCCAATGACAAGCATTATTCGTTAGTCTTGAAAAAAAT